>NVWO01000001.1:300000-400639 GCA_002746255.1 Rhodospirillaceae bacterium
CAGCACCCCATCGAACAGCCTTGCGAAAGCTCATAGGCGACAAGGGGATGGGTGATGTTGGGGCCAGACGCACCAAGTTCGCTCATCGAACGGGCGATCTGCCGCTGCCGCCAGGTGTTGAACGCCGGATTTGCGTCTGTTGCATCGCCGGCCTCGCGCAGTCGATCGCGGTGCGCGATCATCTCGCGCATGTAATCCGACCATAGCTCTGAGAGCGGCCATTTTTTCTCGTCGTCGGTGTGGCGGTATTTCAGGTATTGGCGATGGAACAGGGGCAGCATCAATGCCGGGTCGGCATCAAGGCCATATTCTTCGGTAACCTGCTTCAGGCTTTCCAGATCGTCCGCATGATCGCGCAGCTTGTCGCGAAAATGCGGGTCCGCGATGAGGCGTTCCATGAACCGCTTGATATGGGCAAGCTGGCGAAGCTCTTCCGCGCTCCGCGAATCGAAGATGGAACGATAGGTATTGGTCGTGCTGCGCATGATGTTTTCTTTTTTATTCAATTATTTTTGTCGCTAACACACGGCGGCGTTTTTTGTGACCTCGGCAAGAAGGTCCGGGTTTGCCTGCAAATCGGCGACAAAGCGTTCAATATCGGCCTGGCTCATAAGGGCTCTCCTGAGCGTTGTTGCTTTGGCGGGATTAGGTCAGAACGACGACAGCAACGACGGCGACTTCGGCGGCTTCGACCGCTGTGGTGACAGCCTCGGCTGTTTGTACAGTATTGGTCTGAGTCACTGTGGATCCATGATGGTGATGGTGGTGATGATGGCCCTTGCCGCCAGCGACGGAATCAAGCTGTTCGTCGCTCAACTCTTGCTTTGCCTGACTTTGAATGTAGGATTTTGCTTCCTCAAGGGTAATGTCATAGCCCTTGCCCTTGGCGATCTCGACGACGGAGGCAATGCCGCCGGCGTTTTCTTTGACTTCGGTAAGCAAATCCGGGTTCGTTTTCAAATCGGCGACAAAACGTTCGACATCGGCTTGGCTCATGGTTCTTCTCCTGTGTTTTTTACGTGGCGCTTAGACTTTACGCCGTCGATCCCAAACGGCGCATCTTTATCAACGCCAGCGATTCTGCCGCAAGCCTAGCCTAGGGGATGTGCTTTGGCGACTCAGAAAAACATTACAAAACATTGCAATTATGCAAGGTTTTAGAATGTTTTTCTTATCCTTCTCGCCTTGTCAATGCAGCCCTTGGAGATGTAGGCTTTACGGCACGCACCGGCCCATCGTGTCGGCCATTGTCAGGGGCGCTTTGGCAAATGGATTGAAAACAACATGACCATTCGATGGCGCAATAGCTTTATTTTGATGGTGGTATCGGCTTCCCTTTCGGGGTTGCCCGGTTTCGGTGCCTTTGCGCAAAGCCTTGAAGCAACGCTTGCCTGGGCCTATGAGCGCAATCCGAATCTGGCTGCCGCCCGGGCGAATTTACGCGCCACCGACGAGCAGCTTCCCCAGGCAAAAGCAAATTTCTGGCGGCCGTCGATTACCCTTAGCGCCGAGGAAGGGCGCTCGCACATCACGCAACGTGATCGGGAGGTTGCCGCCGGTGTCGGCAGCGCGACCGACAAGACAACGACGGATGCGACGGATCGAAAATTTGGCTACGACGTCACGTTGCCGATCTACCGTGGTGGCCAAACCGTGGCGGCCATCCGGGAGGCCCGCGCCGAGATTACCAGGGCCGAAGCCGACTACATGACCACCGAACAGCAAATTCTCAAAGAGGTTGTCACGGCCTATACCGACGTTGTGCTTTATCGCACTCTCGTCGACATTGTTGGGGGAAATGTCAATGGCCTCCGCAATCTTGAAAAAGAATTGATAGAGATGGTCGCGGCCCAGCAGCGCACCACCATTGATCTGGCTCAGCTACGCGATTCGCTGGCCCAGGCCGAGGCGCAACTGGCCCAGACCATTGGCCAACGCGGCGTGGCGCATAGTCGCTTTCAGGCAGTTGTAACCGCGGCGCCTCAGAAGCTGAGCCGTTGGCCAAAATTTTCAAATTTGCCCGCCTCACGCGAAGCGGCGCTTTCGCTTGCCCAGGCGCGGAACCCCACCCTTCGCGCAGCGGAGAGCGGCATTCGCACCAGTGAAGCAAGGCTGCGGGGCTTAACCGGCGTCTTGCTTCCCGAAGTCAGCCTCTTTCACAGCTATACCCACGAAAGGGACAAGTCCCGCTATACCGGCAATGCGGGCGCGTACGACGAAATCGACAGCGAGAACACGTGGCGTTACGGCGTGCGCATGACCATGCCGCTCTATGAGGGGGGTGGCAACCATTCGCGCGTGCGTGCGGCAAAGCAAAACCTGTTTGGTGCGCGTATGACCTTGCAGGCGGTGGCATTGACCGTCGAGAATCAGGTCAACAGCGCCTGGGAGCAGCTCATATCGGCACAGCAGGTCGCCGCCATCAACCGGAAAAGGCTGGTCGAATCCAGAAAGGCAAAGGAGGGCGTAGCCTATCTGCTGCGTCGCGGTTCCACGACCATGCGAGAATTTCTCGACGTCCGCGAAAATTATCTGAATGCCATGACCGCCATTGAACAGGCCGAACGCGAAGTGGTGCTGGTTTCCGCCGATTTATATGCCTCCACCGGGGGGTTGACCGCCAAGGTGCTTGCCCTGCCGGTCGATTATCAGGACCCTGAGGCCTATCGCAACCGGGTGGAGGATCAGTTTTTTGGGCTTGGCGACTGATCCGGCAACGGCGTCCATTGATGCGATCGACGATGCGATCGACGTGGCGCTGGTTGCCATGCCATATGCGGCCGTGCAACGGCCCTCGATTGCCCTTGGCCAATTAAAGGCGGCCCTTTCCCAGGATGGCCTGCGCGCCAAAGCCTTTTATCCCAATTTGCTGTTTCTCGATTTTGTCGGGATGGAGACGTACCAACTGTTCGAAAAGGTGCGCACGGAAGATCTGCTTGTGGATTGGCTGTTTAGCGGCGTTGCCTTTCCGGATTTTGAAACGGACCATGCGCGTTATCTCGAGCGGTTGATGGTGCGCAATCGCGCGCTTGCCAAGGATCAGGACCCCAAGGCCCTGACCGCGCGGTTTTTGGAGTTGCGGAAACAGATTCCGGACTTTGTCGATTGGGCCGCCGACAAGGTGCTGGCTGCCCGCCCGGAAATTGTTGGCGCGACATCGACGTTCCAGCAACATGTGGCGGCTTTGGCGCTTCTGCGCCGGATCAAGGAACGTGCGCCGGACGTGGTGACCATGCTGGGTGGTGCGAATTGCGAAACCGTCATGGGGCGAACCACCCATCGGGCGTTTCCCTGGGTGGATTACGTCGTCTCTGGCGAAGCAGACGGGTTTATCGCCCAGCTTTGCCGGGGCGTCTTGCGCGATGGGGCTGATCTTTCGGCGGAGGATCTTCCCGAGGGCACGTTTGGCCCCGTGCACCGCGCGCAGGGCTATCCACAGGCCGCGAATGGCGACGGGCTTCCCCGTGCGACGACCCAGGACATGTCAAAGGTGCCATTGCCTGATTACGACGACTATTTTCAGGCCCATGCCGATTCGCTCTATTGCAAACATATTCGTCCTGGCCTGCCGATCGAGACGGCCCGCGGCTGCTGGTGGGGGATGAAGCAGCATTGCACCTTCTGCGGCCTGAACGGCGGCGGCATGGCTTTTCGGGCAAAGCCGGCGACGCAAGTGCTGGACGAGATTGACGCGTTGGTTGCCCGGTACGGCATCTCCAATCTGGAAGCCGTCGATAACATTCTCGACGTAAATTATTTCAAGACCCTGCTGCCGGCGCTTGCTGCCTCGAAGCGCGGGATCAATCTGTTTTATGAGACGAAAGCGAATCTCAAGCCTGCCGAGCTTCGCCAGCTTATTGCTGCTGGCGTCAACTGGATTCAACCCGGCATTGAAAGCCTGCACAGCGACGTGCTGAAACTGATGCGCAAGGGCGTAACGGCCTGGAACAATGTGCGTCTTTTGCGGCTATGCCGGCAATATGGGTTGCGTGTTTCCTGGTCGCTTTTGACCGAATTCCCCGGTGAGGATGACGTCTGGTATGAGGAAATGGCGGCCTGGATTCCATGGCTCAGCCATTTGCAGCCGGGCGGCATCGCCGCGTTGCGCTTTGATCGCTATAGCCCTTACTTCAACGAAGCGGCGCGCTTTGATTTGGAACTCACGCCAAGCGAACTCTACGCTTACGTCTATCCATTGTCGCCGGGGGAACTTGCAGACCAGGCCTATTTCTTTGAGGAAGTGGGCGCGCAGGACCATGGCCGAAGCCTGCAGCATGGCGGCGCCACGGAACGTCCGGGTCTTGATGCGGTCCGGGATGCGTTGCGCGCCTGGCTGACGGCCTGGCGTGAGGGGCCAATACCGATTTTGACGATGCGGGAAGAAGCGGGCGTGCTGTTGGTTGAAGACACGCGGTCTTGCGCCACTGCTTCCACGCACCGTCTCGTTGGCGTTTCCAAACGCCTTCTGGAAGCGGGTGAGGCAACGCCGCCACGTTCCCGTTTGTTTTCTGACTTGGCGCGCGAAGGCCTTTCCGAAAACGCGATGGAAGAGGCGCTTGCCGAACTTGTCGAGCGGCGCCTTGTCCTGGAAGTGGATGGGCGTGTGCTGACGCTTCCGCTGCACGACCCGGTGTTGCCGTTGCCGCCGCTTGTCGATTTTCCTGGCGGGTATTTTTTCCGCGATCCCCAGGAGGATGCGTTGATCTCGGTGGCATCGTGATTGTTCATACCGAAACCGTTGTTTTTGACGAGCCCTTGCATTTGGAATGCGGGCGCGACCTGCACCCTTTCGAGATTGCTTATGCGCGCTATGGCGAATTGAACGCGGCGGGCGACAACGCAATTCTGGTGTTGCATGGGCTGACCACCGATCAGCATGCGGCCGGCCAAAGTGGACCGCAACGGCGGCCGGGCTGGTGGGATGCGGTCATCGGGCCCGGCAAGGCAATGGATACCGACCGCTGGTGCATTATCTGTCCGAACGCGTTGGGCAGTTACGGCGGCAGTTCCGGTCCGGCGTCGTCCGACCCAAAAACCGGACGTCCTTATGGCATGCGGTTTCCCATCGCAACGATTGCCGACAGCGTGGCGAGCCAGGTGCATTTGGCAGACCATCTTGGCATTCGCCGCTTTCATGGGATTGCGGGTGGGTGTTTTGGGGGCTTTCAGGTCCTGGAATGGATGGCGCGGCATGGGGATCGGGTTGGGCGCGCTGTTGTAATTACAGCGACGCCGCGCACGTCGGCGCATAATCTGGCGCTGTGGTCGGTTTTACGGGACGCAATCCGAAGCGATCCAAACTGGAAGGGTGGCGATTATTACGATGGCCCGCCGCCTGACGCGGGTTTGGGGCTGATGGCGAAGTTCGGGGCGCTCTTTTGGATGAACCGCCAAACCTATGAACAGAAATTTGGGTTGCAACACCTTGCCGGAAAAGTACCCGCATATGGGTTTGAGCCGGAATTCGAGGCCGAAGCTTTCCTGGAAAACGTGGGTCGAAATGCAGCCGGGCGGATGGATGCGAACAGCCTGCTTTATCTGACCCGGGCCGTCGATTATTTTGATATGACGCGTGGGCATGGATCGTTACGCGACGTTTTTGCCAATTACCGCTCGCCGACATTGCTGGTTAGCTATGCCAAGGATTGGCGTTATCCGGCGGAAGAAATGGCGGAAATCGCAACCGTGCTGGAAGCGGTTGGCGCGCCGACGCATCATATGACCCTGGACAGTCCCGGCGGTCATGGCAGTTTTCTCTACGACACGGCTGGATTGACGCCGCTGCTGGGCGACTTTCTGGCGACCTGACCAGCTTTCAGGCTGGCCGGTAATGGTCCAGCGAAAGGATTGGGGCACCGACCATGGCGGCACCAAGGTCGCGCTGATGGTAGGGCCGAAGCCCGGCGCGCCATGCGGCGCGTCGGTGCACGTCGATCTCCACCAGATATTGATGGGAAAAGCCGTGGGTTGCTTCCAGGCAGGTCAATACATTGCCTCCGATCCGCGCTGCTGCCAGTTCGGGGGCGACGACATGGGCTTCGATGACGATCATGCCGTGGCGGGAAATATGGGGCTGCCAGGCGGCAAAGAAGGCACCTAAATCTGCTTCCAGCGCAGCGGCGGGAATGAGGCTGCCATCGGGGGATACGAACACCGCCTGGGACAGCGGATCGGCAATGGGCTCTGCGTAACCGCGAAAGTTGCGGTTGTGGATCACCGATTTGCTGACGTGGAGAACGTTTTCAGGGGCCAGTCCTGCCGCTGCCAGGGCATCGGCCAAGGCTGCCGGTTCACCAATGTCGCCGGCCAATGTTCTATGCGGCACGTCGGCATCCCGAAGGGTTGCCGACGTTATGTCCTGGGCGACGCGGTTGTATTCAACCCCCACCATCGTCAGGGGATAGCGTGCCAGTTGCGCGCCTCTCCGGGTGCGCGTGGCAATGGCCTGGTACAGTTCGCGCAACAGCGTGCCGTCGCCAGCGCCACAATCGACGACGGCGCATGGCTGTGCGGACAAATCCGGATTGTCGAAAAGGGGCAGGGCGACCTCGAAAAAAGGATCGCGGCAATTGCGCGCAAAGACCAGGCCGCTGAAGCGCACGTCCATCTCGCGATCGACATGGCCTTCGATGTTTTCGTTGTCACGTCCAAGCTTGACCGTCGCGCCTCCCCGCATCAATTCCGGCACGGCGGCCAGCGTTTCCAGATAGCTCACCGAGTGAAAATATTGCGGTGCCATGGTCATGGCCGCGGCCCCTTCTGCCGTGAAGGCGACGTGTTCCGCGCTGCGCTCGATCCAGCCTTCAAAGAGAAGCAGGTCAAAAACCCGGGCCAGGGTTTCCGGTGGTGCCGGAAGTTCGGCAAGGGCGACCTTACGGCCGGCTTCGGACCCAAAGGGCGTAAAGAGGCCTGTTCTTGTGCCGGTTGCCATCAGTGCCGCCATCGCGGCCCCACGTAATTGCAGGGGAATGCGCGTGTTGCCGCCTTGCTTGGGAAGTGGCGGCATGGGCGCTAGCGGCGTCTTTCCTGTGATCGCCGGGGCGATTGAACGAGCAAAGGCAAGCCATGATGGAACGGCGCGGTAGGCCGCGCGTTCGTTGAGCCAGGCGCGGCCGCTTTTCGTTGGCAGGACATGGGTGTCGCCGCGCAGAATATCGCCACTGCGTTCAACCCAGCCCTGAAGCGCCAGCAGCCGTGCCGCCAAATGCACATAGCCGCGCTTTAACCCATGTGCCGCCGCCAGTGCGTCCAGCGGCAAGGGCGTCGTCGCGTCTGCCAATTTGGCGAGCACGCCTGTTTTTTCGAGGGTGGCGACAGTGGAGCCGATGGCGAGCCCATCGATATGATGGCAGAGTTTTTCCCAGGCAGCCTGTGCGGGATTCCCATGGATGGCGCCCATGTTTAGGCCATTTGCCGCCGGGCCAAATCGGCGAACAGGCCGTCTTTCGCCATCAGCGTCTTGAAAGTCCCTTCTTCCACCATGCGGCCATCGGAAATCACATAGATGCGGTCGGCGTCGACAATGGTCGATAGCCGGTGTGCGATGACGATGCGCGTCGCGCTAAGGGCTTTTAAGCCGTCGCTGACAACCGCCTGGGTTTCGTTATCAAGGGCGCTGGTGGCTTCATCGAAAATCAAAAGGCGTGGTTTCCGTACGACGGCGCGCGCAATCATCAAGCGTTGGCGCTGGCCTCCGGACAAGGTTGCGGCACCTTCCCCAAGGAAGGTTTCCAACCCCATCGGCATGCGTTCGATGTCCTTGTCCAGTCCGGCCAGACGGGCGGCTTCCATTGCGCCGTCGCGGCTTAGATTGGCACCTGCGGCAATGTTTTGAAAAAGCGAACCGGATAACAGACGGCCGTTTTGAAGGACGACGCCAAGCTGGCGGCGCAAAAGCCGCTTGTCCAGCGACTTGATGTCCTTGCCGTCATAGAAAAGCGAGCCGCTCTCTGGCGTATCGAAGCCCAGCAGCAAACGTACCAAGGTCGATTTGCCGGCGCCCGAAGGGCCGACAATGGCAATAAACTCGCCCGGCCTGGCACGCAGCGATAGCCCATCGAGGATAAGCGGCCCGTCTGCGTCGTAGCGAAAGCGCACGTCGCGAATTTCCAGATCGCCCATTAATTCGCCGGGGTCTTCCGCTTCTTCCTGGTTTTCCTTCTCTGCCTCAAGGATTGGTTGAATGCGTTCGTAAAGCGGTTTGATGGTAGCCAAATGCACCAGGGTTTGCGTGATGCCGAAGACGGCCCCCAGGAATTGCCCGAAGGCAACATGAAACGCCATGAATTTACCGGTCGGCATGATGCGGTGAAGCGCTTCGGCGTCGATCTCTGCCCAGGTGCTTGGCGTTTTAAAGAGGGCCAGAAACTCATGGCCTTGCAAGGCGACCACTAAAATCAGTCCGCCAATGGCAAGGAAGTGGAAGCTGCTCTTGAAAACAATGAGCAAATTGTTGAGGCGTTGTTGCAGATAACTCACGCGAAGCAGGCGGGCATAAGGGTCGGCCCAGCGTGCAAAGGCGCTTGGTTCGGCGCCGGCAACGCGCAGTTTGCCGATGGCACCAAGCAATTGCAGAACCAGCCCCTGCAATTGTCCGGTCAAGGCCAGGGTTTCGCGATTGTGCGACAGGATGCGGCGGCCAATCAACAGCACGACGAAGCTATAAAGCGCCGCCACCACGACGGTCATCGCAGCCAATCGCCAGCTTACAAAAACCATAAAGCCAAGGCTGAACAGGCCAGACACGACGTGGAGCAGCGAGGCGGTTGCCGCCCCCGTCATTAACGCCCGTATGCGATCGATGCCCTGGGCGCGGTTGGTAAGGTCGCCGACAGTGAAACGACGGAAAAAAGAGGCGGGCAGGCCGAGCAGGCGGTCCCAAACGGCCGATTGCACGCGGTTGCTCATGCCCCCTTCCAAGCGCAGCATGGCGAGGGATTGCACGAGCGAGAAGGCGGTTATGGACACGCCCGCAACGACCAACGCCGCGATCAGGATGCCAAGCTGACTTAATTGCGCTTCGGGAATTACGGGATCGACGATCCAGCTGGTAATGATCGGCAGCGCCAGAGATAAAATGCCCGTGACGATTGCCATGGCGGCGATTGTCGTGGTGTCGTAGCGCGTGTTGCGAATGCCAAATTTAAGAAGTTCGCGTGGGCCAACCCGCCGTTCGGCGAAGGGGGCACAAAAGATGAAGGCTTCCGCAGCAATTTCTTTTGCCAAAGCTGCATCTACTGGTCGGATTGTGCCGTCATCGGGGTCCGCAAGTCGGTAGCGTTTCACGCCGACCGGCAGCAGCGCGCAAGGGCGCTTGTTAGGCCCGTAAAACCCCAGCAGCGGCCCTTGATCGCTTTGCCACCAGTCATCCGCCAGGTGAACTTTCCGTTGCAGCAATCCGCATTTATGTCCAAGGGCGCCGACCGGGTCTGCGTCGCGCGCGATGGCAGCTTCGACCGTCAGAGGCATGGCGATATGAAGGCCCATTTCCCGCCACACCAACATTGCCGCCGCTGCGATGGGTTCTTTGGGAAGTTTGACAAGGGGGACCCGTCTGTTGGCCAGGACGCCACCGAGGCTGGCCAGCGCGTTGGCAAAAGTTGCGCCGCGGCGTTGGCGGGCCGCCTGTACGCGCTGGAACTCTTTGTCGCGCCGGGCGACAACCTTGGCGGCGATGCGCGCAATGGCGTAATCCTGAAAAGCGGCGAGGTCACTTGCGGCTTGCGGCGTTGCCGACCAAGCGTTCATGGTCAGAGGTTGAACCTGGCCGTCAACGCCGGGCTGTACCCAAAGGCCAGGGGCCATTGGAATATGCGTGGCCTTCTTTTCCTGTTTCGGAAGTGTTAGCGACGCCGCATCCGTTGCCAGCCAGTAAACGCCATGATTTATGGCAATTGGGTGGTTTTCGGTCAGGGTCAAGGTGGTCGACGGATCGACAAGATGCACGGTCTTTGGCGGTCGGGTCTCTGCACTTGCCATTGCCAGGCAGGTTAGCCATTCCGTTAGCGCGGCCACAGTGGCTTCGCCAAAATCATCATCTGTGGCTAGACGAAAAAGAGAATGCCAATCAAAGGCAACCAGTTCGGCACCATTCGAAGGCACCGCTAAAAAATGGGAATTCTCCTTGCTGCCAAGGGGCAAGGCGAGGCCGCCCGCTTCGACGCGCAGCACATGATGCCGCGTTTGCTCGCCATTCGGCCCGGCATCGCTATCGGACAAAAGAAAGAGATCAAGCGCACCCGACAACACCAGCCAGCCTTTGGGCGCCGCATCCAGTAAAAAGGCTTCATTGGCGCCTAAACGCCGGGTTTGCCCTTCAAGGGCCAACGCTTTGACAAGACTCTGTGCCGGTTCTGCCCAAACCGGTTTTATGGCTTCTTGCAGCCCGCCTTCGCCGAACAGAAAATCGAGGCCGCTCATTGCATGGCCGCCAATTCGGCATAACGGCCCTTTGCTGCCATGAGTTCGGCATGGGTGCCGCGTTCGATGACCTTGCCTTCGTCGAGCACGATGATTTCCTCGCAATCGCGAATCGTGCTCAGACGGTGGGCGACGATGATGCAGGTGCAGCCGCGGCGGCGTAAATTATCATCAATTTCCTTTTCGGTTGCGGCATCGAGTGCGGATGTCGCCTCGTCGAGGACCAGAACACTTGGATTGCGAACCAGTGCGCGGGCGATTTCCAGACGCTGCCGCTGCCCACCGCTGAAATTTGCGCCCATTTCGGCCATCGGGCTGTCATAGCCGCCCGGGCGGGCGGCAATCACATCATGAATGCACGCATCTTTTGCGGCGGCGAGGATTTCACTGCGCGAGATGGTCGGGTCCCACAAGGTAAGATTCTCGGCAATCGTTCCTTCGAACATAAAAATATCCTGATCGACCGATGCAACCGATGCCGTAAAGGCCGAGCGCGGAATTTTTACAATGGGCCGCCCATCGTAAAGAACCTCACCACCCGTTGGTTGGTAAAGGCCCAGGATCAGGCGCCCAAGAGTCGATTTGCCACTGCCCGAACCGCCAACAAGGGCAACCCGCTTGCCCGGTGTCAGCGTCAGGCTGAAATTTTCGATCAACGGCTTTTCAAGTGGGTCGTAGCCAAAACGGACGTTCTTTAATTCAACATGGCCGGTTAATTTGTGGGTTGGAGCCGACGGCGCGACCGCTTTGTTCGCCGCGGCCGGTGGTGCCATGTCTTCGGAGGCGAGCATGGGGTCTTGTTGGTAGCGCAGCACGTCGTCCAGGCGCGTGATATCGCCCTGGATCTCCTGGATTTGGCTGCCAAAACTGACCAATCCCTGGACCGGTGCTGCAAACAGGCCAAGCAGGATTTGAAACGCGACGAGGCCGCCGATCGTCAACTCACCATAAATAACCAGCCAGGCACCGCCGCCGAGCACCGCCGCCGTCGTCAGTTGGCCGATCAGGCTGGGCGCGCTGCTGAGCAGCGTCGATATGGCGCCCAATTGCTGGGAGGTGTTGACCGCATTTGCCTGATACCCCGACCAGGTGCCGAAGAAGTCGTTCTCCGTGCCCGTGGATTTCAGCGTTTCGATTGATTGCAAGCCGGCCATGGAGGCACCGCTCAACATGGCCATCTGGTTTAGCGCGACGCTGTTTAAATCTTTCCGTCGGCGGGCGACCAGACGCAGAACCAAGACGTTTAACAACGTCAACGCGACAGCGACAGCCGTTAACTTCACGCTGTAAATGGACATGGCAACGGCGAAGAAAACAACCGTGAGGCAATTGACGGCGTTGGTAGGCAGGGGGCCGGACAGCAAGCCGGCCAAACGATGGCAGGACTGCACGCGATCGGCGATGTCGCCGACGTAACGTTGCGTGTAGAAGACAACCGGCACGCGAAGCACGTGCCAGAAAAACTCGCTTGCCGTGGTGACAGCGAGTTTTGTTTGTAGCAGCAACAAGATGCGTTGTTGCAGATAGGTGAGGCCGCTGCTTAAGACTGCCGCGAACACCACGCCGATCAGCAGGGGCAAAATCCAGTCGTTGAAGCCAAGGACCAGCACATCGTCGATAAAGGTTTTCAGGAAAACGGAGAGCAGCAAGCCGGGCACGACCAACAGCAGGCTTGTGGCCATCAGATAGCTCACCGCGGGCAGGGAATTGGCAATCCGCGCGCCCAGCACCTTGAACAGGCTGCGTCGGTGGCCGCCTTTGCGAAAATCCGGGCCGGGCTTGATGGCAAGCGCGACCCCGGTAAATTTTTCGCCGAATTCCTTGAGGGTGACTTTTCTAGGCCCGCTGGAGGGGTCGTTGAGGAACGCGTATTTGGCGGAAAAACCTTCCACCACGACGAAATGGTTGAACCCCCAAAAGGCGATATAGGGCACCGGCTCGGCTTTTGCTTCTTCCAGTTCAAGCTTCAGCCCCTTGGCTTCCATGCCATAGCTGCGCGCTGCGGCAACGACTTTGGAAGCCTTGGCGCCATTGCGCGAGACGCCGCAGGCGACGCGCAATTCTTCCAGGGGCACGATGCGGCCGTAATAACCCAGTAAAATGCCAAGCGCCGCCGCCCCGCATTCGACAGCCTCCATCTGGAGAACGGTCGGCGTTCGTACCCGGCGCCGATGCGCCACTTCTTTCGTGGGCGGTGTCATGGGCGGTGTCATGGGGGGTGTCATGGGCGGTGTCATGGGCGTTTGCCGGCAATCCATGTTTTGTAGATCGGCACGATCAGATCAACAGGCGGAATTTCCTGTATAATGATGGATGTCAAAACCGTTGTTCCGGATGTAATTCGGACCGGGGGGCCGCTTGAAGAGGACCAGGCAAGGCCACTGACAGTGGCAGGGTCGCGCATGAGTTCAATCTCAATCTCAATCGGTGCGCCGCCGGCCAGCATCTCTTCGGTCAGTTTTGGGTCGCCGAATTTGTTATCCAGGACGGCGCCGGTTACCGGCATCGCGCTAACCGATCGTACCTTGCCGATGATCGAGCCATAGATGTCGCGCTCGATCGACGTTGGGCTGATCTGCGCCTGCATGCCAGGCATGACCCGCTTTCCTTGAGCAACAGGAAGGTAGGCGTAGGCCAGCAAGCCTGTGCCGTGGCCTTCGATTTCCACGAGTTCCATGGCAGGCGCGACCAGCACGCCGGGTTTTGTGGCAATTTCCGTGACCACGCCGTCAACGGGGCTGTAGATGGCTTTTTCGGTTTCGACGGTTGCTTCGACTTGGCGCAGTTCCCCACGGGCCTCGAGGACTTTTTCATCAAGCTGAGCCAATTCTTGCTCACGCGAGTTTTCGAATTCCGTTTGTTGGGCGCGTTGCTGCGCGATTGCGACCCTGGAATCACGAATGCCTTGGGTTACCTCATGGAATTGCGTTCGGGTGACGTCGTGTTCCTGGCTGGTGATGTAGCCTTTCGCCAATTCACGCGCTTTGATGGATAGCTGTTCTTCAAGATAGCGTTCGCGTTCTTGCAGGGTTTGAATCTTTGCCTCAAGCGCGCGGATCTGCGCTTCCGTGTTTTGCCGCCGTGACGCGATGTTGCGTTTGATGAAGGTGGCCTGTTTTTTGCGCTGGGTTTCTAGTGTTACGACGCGGGTTTTCGCCGTAACCCGCCGCGCTTCCATGTCCGGCAACCGCAACAGCACCAGGCGGTCGCCTTTTTTCACCTGTTGTCCGACCGTGACATCAACGGCGGCCACTTCGGCGGCGGTCGGCGCGGTCATCTCATAGACGGTGCTGCCTTGTTTCAGGGCAATGCCCAACCCCTGCGCCCGGAAAGGGATGGTGCCAAGAAAGCACCAGGCAATGAAGGCGACGACGATGACGCCAAAGGTTGCCAATGCCAGCCAATTGGCGGGCGAGATCAATTTCAGCGTGGTGTCCAATTGCTGCGGATCGCGCAGTTGGTGCAGGGCGTCGCTACGGAATAGGTCTTTTTTCATCCGTTTTTTCCTTCCCATCGCAATCCGGAACCTCACGCAGCGCGCATCGCGCGGCGCCAGAGAAGCCTATCCGAAAATAGGGAGGTTTGCTTCCTTTGTCGCCTGAAGCCTGGAAGCTGGGTCCTTGGTTCGTCAAATCAGCAGCGTTACGCTGCCGACGAAAAGAAGGGCGTGAATGCCAAGCTGCAAAAAGAAACGCGGCGGAAAGCCAGGCGCATTTTCCGCGTCTTTCGCTTCGGTGCGTCGGGCTCAAAAACCTGTCGCTGGAATGGCCATGCGCAATCACGTCGTTCGAAAAGATAGGGCACAAGGGTGTGGGCTCTCTCGCCAGGCCTTCTGCCATCGGGCGAATATGAAACGGCTAAGAAATAGGTAGAATATTCACTGCTCAATAATTAGGCTTTTTGCGTCTGAAATCCTCAGAAATAGAAGCTCGACATGGACGATCGTGGCCTAATCAGGGCCGACGGCCTGCCCCAGGATTTTAGCGGGGCCTCGACAGGTGAGGGGAGGCTCACCAGAGTGACGGGGAAATTAGGTAATAACAGCCTGAGATTAAATAGCTTTATTGACTTTTGATGTCTTTTTAATTTATCGTTCATCCGGTGAACTATATTGACGTTCATCCGGTGAACATGGTAAATGGAAGTCTCGACAAAGTTGGGTGGAGCCGATTCACCTCAACGGCGGTAGCTTGCCAGAATATCCTCTGTAACTCCCTGCTTTCATAAAATCTTCTTCTGGACCGGCGATGGTCTGCATGGATGAAAAACAATCTGCATTCGAAGTGTCCGCACTCAATTGTCAGACAATAAAGAGACTTGGTTGAACAATAGCGCCTGCCCCAAAAGCGGCCTTTCCGTACGCGGGGCCTGTGGGGCGGCCCATAGGCGGAATGCGGGTATCGGGGCGTGAAAATCGCGAAAAAATGGTTGATTGTGGGCGCAAGTGGCCTGCTTGGCGGGCGGCTTGCCAGTTATTTGCAGGCCCGCAATCATGAGGTTGTCGCGCTTTATTGGCAGCATCCGCTTTTGGGAAATCTCGCGCGTTTCGGTTTGCAAGTGAATTTGCTGGATGGGAAGGATGCCTGTCAGCGTGCCATATCCGACATTGCCCCTGACGTTGTTATCAATTGCGCCGGCCTTACGAATGTTGACCAATGCGAAGATGACCCGGATCAAGCGGTTTTGCTGAACAGCAATCTGGCAGGTCGCCTTGCAGACGCTTCCAACAGGCAGGGCTGCTTTTTTGTCCATATATCAACGGACCATCTTTGGGATGGCAGATGTCGGTCGGTTGCCGAGGATATGCCTCTCGATCCAATCAACGTTTATGCGAAGACAAAGGCGGGCGGGGAGGTTGAAGTGCGCAAGGCGCATCCCCAATCCCTTGTTCTACGGACGAATTTTTTTGGGCCCAGCCTTCCATGGCGCAAGTCGTTTAGCGATTGGTTGACCGAAGAATTATGCGCCGGCCGTCCTATCAACGCATTTTCAGACGTTTTCTTTACACCAATTGCGACGGATTTGCTGTGTGCACGGATTGTCGAATTGGTCGATAAGAAGGTGTCGGGTGTGTTGAACCTTGCGGGGGGCGAGCGGGTCAGCAAATATGACTTTGCAATGCGCTGGGCCGAACGGACGGGTCTGGATAAAAGCTTGATTCACGCGGGCCTGGTCAAGGACCGGAATTTAAGGGCACCGCGTCCGGGCGATATGTCGCTCGATTGTTCAAAGGCAGAGGCCATTCTTGGTCGCCCGATGCCGTCTCTGGACGAATCCTTCCTGGCTCTGGATGAATCCTTGCTGACTTACGATAGCTCCCATACAAACTGCGAAACAGAAACAAAATGAGGCCACTCTAAAGCGATGGACATAAACGGAAGTTCGGTTCTTGTCACCGGCGGCACAGGCTCCTTCGGGAAAAAGTTTGTGAAGCTACTTTTGGAAAAATACAAGCCGCGACGTCTGGTCGTCTTTTCCCGAGATGAATTAAAGCAATTTGAGATGAGCCAGGAATTGGACGCACCAAATCTGCGTTATTTTATCGGCGACGTTCGCGATGAGGCGCGGTTGCGCCGGGCTTTTCAAGGCATCGATCTTGTGATTCATGCCGCCGCGCTTAAGCAGGTGCCGGCAGCGGAATACAATCCGATTGAATGCATCATGACGAATGTAATGGGTGCAGAAAATGTCATCAACGTTGCAATCGATAGTGGTGTAAAAAAAGTTGTGGCGTTGTCAACTGACAAAGCGGTCAACCCTATCAATCTGTACGGTGCCACCAAGCTTTGTGCGGACAAGCTATTCATTGCGGCGAACAATCTTTCCGGCAGCGATGGCACGCGTTTTTCCAATGTCCGTTATGGCAACGTGATTGGTTCGCGCGGCAGTGTGGTTCCTTTCTTTAAAAAGTTGCGTGAAACCGGCACGATTCCAATTACGGATTCTCGCATGACCCGTTTTTGGATCACCCTTGACCAGGGTGCCCAATTTGTTGCGCGGTGTGTCGGGATGCTGAACGGTGGTGAGACGTTTGTTGCCAAGCTGCCATCGATGCAGATCACAGACCTTGCGGAAGCCATTGCCCCCGGCTGCAAACAGGAGATTGTTGGCATTCGTCCTGGCGAAAAACTTCACGAAGTGATGGTGCCGTCTGAAGAAGCCCGCCACACAATAGAACTGGATGACTTTTTCGTTATCAAGGGCGAGCAGGTGCCTGACCGAAGTGAGGGCGATCCAAACCTTTATGGGGGACAGGTGGGGACGCCGGTCGATGAAACGTTTCATTATGCCAGCAATACAAATGACGAATGGCTAAGCGTTGATCAATTACGCGCGGTGATTGATTGATGGCGCGCCGACCCCTGCATTATGGCCGCCAAGTGGTGGACAGCGAGGACATCGCGGCCGTTGTGGAGGTTTTGAAAAGCGATTTTCTAACCCAGGGCCCGGTTGTGGCCCGCTTTGAGCATGCGGTTGCCGATCGCGTCGGTGCGGCGCACGCCGTGGCTTTTGCAAATGCCACCGGGGCACTACATGCGTCGGCCAATGCGTGCGGCATTGGCCCCGGGGATGTTGGAATAACGCAGGCCATTACCTTTTGTGCGTCGGCCAATGTCTTTCGTCATTGCGGCGGCGAGGTTGCTTTTTGCGACATCGATCGGGATAGCATCGGATGCGATCCCAAGGCGCTTGCGACGGTGATTGCCCGCGAGGAATCTGCCGGGCGACAGGTAAAAGCCGTAATGCCCGTGCATATGGGTGGGCTTAGCGCGAACAGCAAGGCGATCCGTGAGGTGGCTGGTTCGCGGTTTATTATTGAAGATGCCTCCCATGCGCTTGGTGCAGCCGATGAGAACGGTCGCCCGGTGGGCTGTTGCGATCATGCTGATATTTCTGTTTTTTCGTTCCATCCTGTGAAGCCGATTACAAGCGGAGAGGGTGGCATTGCGACGACGAATGATGCGGCATTGGCAGACCGGCTGCGCCTGTTTCGCAATCATGGAATTGAAAAAGAGGCGGATAATTTCCGTTTTGCGGAAACGGAAGACGCAGCGGGGGACGTGGGGCCCTGGTACTACGAGCAGCAGCAGCTTGGATATAATTACAGATTGTCAGATGTGCATGCCGCTCTTGGGCTGTCTCAGATGGGAAAGCTCAACGCCTTTGTTCAGAGGCGTCGCGCGCTTGCTGCGCGCTATGACAGCGCATTTCGAGACTGTGTTCAGATCACGTCGTTGCAGGCCAATGCAGCCTGGCGCAAGCAATCGTCGCATCATCTCTACCTTGTGGCGATTGACTTCGAAGCGATAGCTATTTCGCGCCGTGAGGTCATGCGTGCCCTTCAGGCAGAAGAAATCTGGACGCAGGTTCACTACATCCCGGTGTATCGGCACCCTTATTATAGGGATCGCTATGATCTGTGCTTTGACGACTTCCCTGTTGCCGAGCGCTATTACGCGAACACGCTAACCCTACCGCTTCATCCCGGCATGACGGATGCGGATGTGGATCATGTGGTCGCGGCACTGGGGCGTGCTCTTAATTTATCATCGTCAGGCGAATGCAAAACCTGAGCGAGCAGTCGTTTAGGCTGTCTCTGCTGCCTGAAAGCGATCATGCGGAACTGCGTGTTCTGCGCCAGGGGGATATCACATCGGCCTATATCGACGGAATGAACGATCCCGAGGTTCGGCATTTTGTTTCTATCAATCGGGGCGTACTCAATGCGCAATCCGTTCAGAATTTTGTCATGGACAATTGGCAACGGGAGGATTGCCTGCTTTTTGGGCTTTTTATCGCAGGCATCCATCGTGGGAATGTGCGACTCCATGAATATGACGGGGCATCCATATGGCTTGGCATTGCTCTCTTTGACCGGTCAATATGGGGGCAGGGGTTTGGTGTCCGGATGATTTCGGCGGCCAGCAACTTTGCTCTGAACGAATTGTCATGCCTTTCGGTTCGGGCGGGCGTTGACCGTAAAAATGAGAAATCCGTCGCTGTTTTTTGCAACGCGGGCTTCTCGGTCTTTGAAGAAAAGCCGGATGGTTTCGTGATGGCGCGCCATTGCGTTTCGGATCTTTCGCACGGTGAAGCCGGTTCTCGATAAATTGACGATCGGCACGGTTAATTTCGGAATGCCTTATGGGGCCGTTCCGGGAGCCGGGCAGGTGCCGGTAGAGGAAGTGGCGGCAATTCTTGCGGCCGCCCTTAAAAAAAACATTGATCGCTTTGATACGGCGATCGGGTATGGCACGGCTGAAGATGTGGTCGGCCGGGCGATTGGAAAAGCGAAGGCTCGGGACGCAAAAATTGTCACGAAGATTCTTCCTTTATCTGGAAAGACGCTGGACGAAGCGGCTGCGACCAAGATTGTTGAACAAATTTGTCAAGCGCGTGATCGATTGGGTGTGCGTCAACTGGACGCCGTGCTGGTGCATCGTGCCGCAGACCTTATTGGGTCTCAGGGGGGCGCGCTGTGGGACGTTTTGCAGCGTGCCCGCGACGACGGTTTGGTTCGGAAGATTGGCGTCTCGCTCTATGACGCCTCGGACATTGATGCCGTTCTGGATCGGTTCAACCCAGCGGTTGTTCAGCTGCCTGTCAGCCTTGCAGATCAGCGGTTGATCGGTTCTGGCCATCTGCAGAAGCTTGCCGAAAGGGGCGTTGAAGTTCATGCCCGTTCGGTGTTCCTGCAAGGTGTTCTGTTGGCGGAATCACATGCGGTTGATGCGTTGTTTGGCCGCGCCGTTGCGGAAATTGAAGCCCTCGACGCGGTCGCACGGGCGATGGGTGTGAGCAGGCTGGCACTGTGTTTGTCCTTCGTCGCACAACTGCCGCAAGTTTCGCGGGTTRTCGTCGGTGTCAACAGTGCAGACCAGTTTTATGAGATTGTGGCTGCTGCCAGCCGGTTCATCAAAACAGACGTTTCAGAGACCGATGCCTGTGCCTGGAAAGATGRGCGATTTCTTAATCCATCCCATTGGCCAAAATTGAAAGAAGCAACCCTGTTCAAATCAGAATGACGGACCCTTCCAAAAATAAAACATTTGCCGCCAGCAACGCGTTGTTGAAGCAGGCATTGGCGACGATTCCTACCGGCTCGCAGACGTTTAGCAAGTCCCATATCCAGTTTCCAGATGGTCATGCACCGTTGTTTGTCGACCGGGCGCAGGGGGCTCATTTTACGGATATCGACGGCAATGTGTTCGTCGACCTTGCCATGGGGCTGGCTGCGATTGGCCTTGGCTATTGCGATCCCGACGTGGATGCGGCCATTCGCGAACAGCTTGCGTGTGGCATTTCCTTTAGTCTGCCGACGCGGCTTGAGGCTGAGCTTGCGGAGCTGATCGTTGATGTGGTGCCAAGCGCCGAGATGGTGCGTTTTGCAAAGAACGGATCCGATGTGACCTCGGCCGCTGTTCGGCTGGCGCGGGCCTATACGGGGCGCGAACGGGTACTTGCCTGCGGATATCATGGCTGGCACGACTGGTATATCGGTACAACAACCCGTGACCTTGGCGTTCCGGGAAGCGTTCGCGTCCTGACGGACAGGGCATCGGCCAATGATCCGGAGACGGTCGCAACAAAGCTTGCCGAACACCCCGACGGCTTTGCGGCAATCATCGTAGAGCCGATGTTGCTGGACAATCCGAAAGCCGCCTTGTCTGAAATCCGTGCTTTGGCGAATCGGTCGGGCGCCGTGTTGATTTTCGACGAAGTGGTGACGGGCTTTCGCTTTGCTCTGGGTGGGGCGCAACAGCTCTATGGTGTGACGCCGGACCTGACTTGCCTGGGCAAGTCGATGGCAAATGGCATGCCGTTATCGGCTGTCACGGGACGGCGAGACATCATGCGCCTGATGGAGGATATCTTTTTTTCAGGCACGTTTGGCGGCGAAGCACTTTCGCTAGCCGCATCGCTAGCCACCATTCGAAAAATCCGCAAACAGGGCGTTGTTGAACATTTATGGGCGATGGGGGGGCGATTGCAGACGCGGTTGCGCCAGACGATTGCAAAATACGGACTTGGGGATTTGCTGTCTGTGATGAACGAGCCCTGCCTTGGCTTCATCGCCGTATCGGAAGGGCGTGGTAATTCGCAGGCGGTCAATCGCACGTTCATGCTTGCCGAAATGATCCGCCATGGCGTGTTTATGAACGGGTCATTGACCATATGCCATGCGTTTGGTGAGGAGGATTTGCAGAAGGTTGCAGAGGCCTTTGACAGCTTTGCCGAACGTTTTTCCAGGGAGCTTGAGATTCCGGGCCTTGAGGCGCGTCTTCCTTATCCTCCCATCACGCCAATTTTTACGGTGCGAGCGCCGAATGCTGAGAAAGAAGGTTGAGCCTTGAAAAAGATGGCAAGCATCGTCTTTCGTGTGGCTGCGGGTCCGAAAATCGGTTTTGGTCATTTGGCCCGCACGATGGTTCTTGCCGAGGCGCTGCGCAACCACGGGACGGCAGTGCATTTCTGTATTCCCGGCGCCGGGGATGGGGTTTTAAGCCTGCTTGATGAAAATCGCTTCATGGCATCTGTTTCTACCGATGTGTTGCCAAAAAAGTGGCTGTCTGAAACCAGAGCGGACGCTGTTGTCTATGACCTGGTTCACACAGATTGGCAGGCCGAACAGGACCGGCTTTTTGCTGAAATGACGGATGTCTGCAAGGCCGCTGTGCCGATTGTATTTTTCGACGGCTATGGCCAGAAAAATTACCGGCGCCAGATTGGTGCGCCGCTGGTTGATTTTATTGTCGCGCCTTACGTTGGTGAAACAGGTCCCTGCCCAACCCACGCGCTCTCCGTTCTGACTGGGCCACGATATTTTCCGCTTGCGCGAAATTATCAAGATGTCGGACGGCGTGGGACGCAAAGCATGGTTTTGCGGATTCTTGTTACATGCGGCGGCGCTGATCCATATATGGCCTCGCCAAAAATTTTAGAGGCCCTTCTCAGCATGCCGGAGAGTGACATTGAAATCGACGTTGTGGTGGGTGTCTTGTTTTCTAATGAAAACAGGCAGCAGATTGAGGCGCTTGCCGCGCGTGCGCCGGATCGAGTTCATCCAGTCTATGCACCGCATTCCCTTGTCGTGCAAATGCAGAACGCCGATCTTTGCGTCACTGCCAATGGGCTGACCAAATACGAATTGGCGGCCATGGGTGTTCCGACAATTGCTGTGTCGCTCAGCCCGGCGCATCACCAGGCCAACCTGGCCTTTGCAGAAAGCGGTAGTTTGAAAGTTTTGGGCATCTTGAGCGACCTTGACGGGGCAACGATTGCGGACGCTGTTTCGAAAATGGTTGAGGATGCAGATGGTCGTAGGCGCATGTCCCATGCGGGGATATCCCTGGTGGACGGGCAGGGCGCGGACCGTGTTTTAAAGGAAGCAAAGTTACTCCCATGCTGAACAATAGTTTTAAGATTGAGGGTCGCCTTGTTGGTGTAGGGGCATCGCCCTACGTGATTGCCGAGGCCGGATCTAATTTTAATCAGTCGAAGGACGTTGCGCGCAGATTGATTGATGCTGCGAAGGCGGCTGGGGCGGATGCGGTTAAATTCCAGCTTTTTCGTGCGGATGTGCTTTATCCGGATGGTGGCGAAATTTATGATATTTTTAGATCAGTGCAGCTTGATGCCGATTGGTTACCGGACCTAAAGGCCCATGCGGTTGCGCAGGGATTGCATTTTTCAGCGTCGGCTTTTGATCTGGAATCCATTCATGCGTTGGCAGACCTGGGCGTACCTTTTTTAAAGGTGGGCTCGTCAGAAACGACGAATCTGGACCTGGTTGCCAGAATGGCTGCAATCGGCAAGCCCGTGTTTTTATCGACCGGGATGTGCGGTCTTGGCGAAATTTCGGATGCCGTTGAGGTTTGCCTCGGCCTGGGTCTTGCCGACATTGGTTTAATGCAATGCCAGTCGATATACCCGCTTGAAAATGCCGATGTGAATCTAGCGGTCATGGATATGTTGCAATCCGCCTTTGGCGGGCCGGTTGGATTTTCAGACCATTCGCTTGGAATTATTGCTCCGATTGCGGCGGCGGCACGTGGTGCCCATTCGATCGAGAAGCACTTTACGCTTGATCGTTCCATGAAAGGGCCCGACCATTTCTATGCTTTGGAGCCGGACGAATTGAAGGCCATGGTTGAAGGTGTTCGTACGGCGCATGAGGCGATCGGGGAAAGCAGAAAGCGTATTCTACCGTCAGAGCGCGAGCATGGGCGGCGAGACGGTTTGTGGCTGGCGGTAGACATAGCCAAAGGCGATAAAATTACTGCGGAGCTTCTGGAAATCAAACGCCCGGCGATTGGCGTGAAGGCAAGGCACCTAAAAGCGGTGATCGGTGCGCGGGCCGGGCGGAATGTTTCGGCAGGAAATCCGTTGACCTGGGACGATTTAAACTTTTCCTGATCAAGGATGGCAGGGATTATGAAGAACCTGATTATCTTCGGCACCCGCGAAATTGCGGCACTGGCACGCTATTATTTTGAGAACGATGGCGACCGTCGGGTAGTGGCATTTGCCGTTGATGACGCTTTTGTTGACGAGGATAGCTTTGAAGGGCTTCCCGTTGTTCCGTTTAGCGAGGCCGTGACCCGGTTTTCACCCACTGCAAATGCAATGCATGTTGCGCTCTCCTATCAGGGGCTGAACAAGTTTCGTGAAGAAAAATACCGGCAGGCCATTTCCGCAGGCTATGAACTGGCTTCGTACATTTGCAGCAAATCTGCAACCTGGCCGGACATTTCCGTTGGCGACAATTGCTTTATTCTTGAAAACCAGACAATTCAGCCGACGGCAAAAATTGGGAATAACGTTATGATCTGGTCGGGGAATCATATTGGGCATGGAAGCGTCATTCATGATCATGTCTATGTCGCATCGCATGTCTGCATTTCAGGACATTGCGACATTGGTGAGCGAAGTTTTCTTGGAGTGAACGCGACGCTGAAAGATTTTACGCGGGTTGGCAGCGACTGTTTTGTTGCCATGGACGCATCCATTTCGAGCGACTTGCCGGATGGTGCGGTTGCCTTGGGCAATGGGGCAACGGTGTTCCCTGCGGAAGATCGGCGCGCGCGTGTGCTGAAACGTCAGTATTTTGGTGAATAATCCAAGCTTGTCTTTTTAAACATATTGGATGGATTTATGGGTAGCGATCAGGAAAAGTTTGGATACAAGGGCGAAACCAAGGCTAGCGATGAACAGCTAGCGCATCGAGAGGTGCTCTATCGGCTGTTTCGCGAACGCCCAATGCCGGATGACCAATTGATGATTTGTCTGGGCCTTTTCATGCGCAGTTCAGCCCTGGCAAAAATATTATTCTTAAATGAGCTGTACGAACTGATTAATGACAAGCCCGGTGTCATTGTCGAATTTGGAACATGGTGGGGCCAGAATCTGGCGTTGTTTGAAAACCTTCGCGCCTTGCATGAGCCGTTTAATGCCAGCCGTCGTGTGATAGGATTTGACACCTTTACAGGTTATCCAAGCGTATCTGATCAGGACCGCCGCAGCGAAACGATCGTCGAGGGCGGGTACAAGGTCTCAGATGATTATGAAAACTTCCTTGATTCCTTGCTGCGCTACCATGAAGACAACAACGTTCTGCGCAACGTCCGAAAGACGGAATTGGTAAAAGGCGATGTGGAAAAAACAGCAAAAGATTATTTTGGGAAACACCCGGAAATTGTGATCGCGCTTGCGTATTTTGATATGGCCCTATACGAGCCATCAAAGGCAGCCTTTGAAGCGATCAAGCCGCANTTAATCCCAGGCAGCGTGTTGATGCTGGATGAGTTTAATTCACGCGAATATCCAGGCGAAACGGTTGCGTTCCAAGAGRTTATGGGYGATTTGTCTTTTGAGTTTCGCAAGTCCCGCTTCATGACCGATCGAACCATCGCCATTCTTCGTTAAGGCGYGGCTTCTTTGTTGCGATTTGAAAAGGGCCTGAAATGAAATTGCTTGAAAGGCATCTCGATTGGGGTGGGAAGATCCCCGTGRCTGAGYTGAAGGCTSTCTCGGCGGATGTCATGGCCAGCAATATTGTTGTCCTGAAACAGGTTTTTCCAGAAGCTGTCATGGACCGTTGCAAGGCAACCTTGCTGGCGTGGCAGGCGGGGCATCCTGAAAGCAATCCAGAGCGGCTGCAGGTAAATGCCCATTGGTGGCGCCGCGACATCAACCCGCCGTCGAAGACGAAACATCTCTTTGAAACCTTCTGCTTTGTTTTTAAGGATGAGGAAGATGCGCTTTCTGAGATAGCCACGGTCTTTGAAAACATGGGGGCAATCTGGCGGGCTCTTACGGGCCGGACGGAGACCATGGTGGTTGATGCCGGGGGGAAGGCACTTCGGCCACAGGCAATTCATTATCCGCGTGGGGGCGGTTTCTTTGATTGGCATGTCCACGAGCTTGCACCACAGGGAATAGGCCTGATTTTGGGATTATCGAAAGACGGTCGGGATTTTGAAAGTGGTGGCACCCTGTTCAGGGAAGACGGTCAGGAGCTTGATAGTGTTAAGGCCCATGACATTGGCGACATCTGCCTTTTTCGTTACGACGTGGATCATTCGGTCGGAGCGGTTGACGGAAATTATCCGCTTGAGTGGGGTGGGACGGGTCGGTGGACCATGGTCCTGCCGTTGATGTAACGGATGACGGGCGGAATTCATATTGGCTAATTGGTGCAGGCTGGGCCTGTTGATCGCGCCGGATCGTTCGCAGTGGTGGTCGCGGACCCATGCAATGGTGCCGACGCCGCACGCGCTTGGGAACGGTCTCTTCAAGGTTTATTATTCGGGCCGCGATGATGATAACAAATCCCATATCAGTTGGGCGTTGGTTGACCTGTCCGGGTCTCCAAAGGTCATCGAGAAAAATGCACGGCCGGTGTTGTCGCCAGGCGAACTCGGCTGTTTCGATGACAATGGCGTGACACCATCCTGCATTGTTGAAAATGAGAACGGCCTTTATCTCTATTACCTTGGGTGGAACCCCGGTTCGACGGTGCGCATGCATTTGTTTGGCGGGTTGGCCATCAGTCGGGACAAGGGGGAAACATTCGAACGGTGGTCGCGGGCGCCAATTCTGGAGCGTTGCAAGAGCGACCCCTTCCTGAACACCGCGCCCTGGGTGATCCGCGACAAGGATTTTTGGCGGATCTACTATGTCTCTGGCGTTGGCTGGCAACACCGTGATTTGCCGCGATATTTGATTAAAACGGGTACGTCAACGGATGGCTGTATCTGGAAACGCGATGGCACCATTTGTATCGATTTTCAAAACAAGAACGAAGTGGCCCTGGCGCGGCCTTATGTCGTCAAAGAGGACGGCTGCTATCGCATGTGGTTTTCCCATAAGGGGCCACAATACCAGATGGGATATGCGGAATCGGACGACGGGGTGACATGGAAACGGAACGATGCCGGCTGCAATTTCGGCGTTTCCGATGACGGTTTTGATTCCGTGATGGTCGAATACGCTGCGGTGGTTCGCCATGGAGGCCAGCAATTCATGTTTTATAACGGAAACAATTATGGGTTTGACGGCATTGGCCTGGCGGTCGAAGAGGCTTGATCGCGATGCGCATTGCCATTATGCAGCCGACTTACCTGCCATGGATTGGCCTCCTTGCAATGATTGACCAGGTGGATCGCTTTGTTTTCCTGGACGATGTTGCCTTCAATGACCGTTCCTGGCAGCAACGAAATTACATTCGGGCTGGCGACGACAGGCGCATGCTGACAGTCCCGGTGCTTAAAAAAGGCCGCCGCGGGCAATCGATTAAGGACGTCGAGCTAATGCTGGGTGGGGCCTTTCCCGAAGACCATATTCGTTCCATCCAATTGGCTTATGCCAAGGCTCCTTTTTTTGGGGATAGCGCATCCGCGCTCTTTGAAATTATGCGGCGTGAACAAACCCGGCTATCGGAAATAACCATTGCCGTTACTCGCTGGTTGCTGGATGTGTTTGGGATCGTGACGCCGACAATATGTTCCAGCGCGTTAAAGGCGGGTGGCTCCAAAGCGGATCGTCTGGTTGCCATTTGCCAGGAAGTGGGGGCCGATTTCTATCTGTCGGCGCCTGGGTCGCGTGAGTACATCGAAGACAGCGGGGCCTTTCAATCGGCCGGTATTTCCGTTGATTATCACGACTACGCGCATCCGGATTATCGGCAGCCTGGCAATGGGTTTGTTCCCTATCTTGGTGCGATTGATCTTTTGTTTAACGAAGGCAGGAACGCGGGTCTGGGCATCCTTCGTTCGGGTGTTGTGGGGCCAGCATCATGACGCGGGTTTTGGGCATTGTTCCGGCGCGCGGTGGTAGCAAGCGTATTCAGGATAAAAACATTGTTGATTTCTTTGGCCGCCCAATTTTGGCTTACAGCCTGGATGCGATGGCGGAATCCGGCGTCTATGAAGAAATCCATGTTTCCACCGATTCCAAGCGCATTCAGGACGTTGTGAAGGGCCTTGGCGTTGATGTTCCTTTTCTTAGAGGGGCGTACGCGGGCGACAAGGACGGGGTTCTGGACGTTGGGCGGTGGGTCCTTGATGAATTTGAGCGCCGCGGTCGCTGCTTCGACGTGGTCGGATTCGTGATGGCGTGCAGTCCACTTGTCGAAGGAGCGGATTTAAAAGCGGGGTTTCAGCATTACCTGGCTGGTGAGGAATGCCCACAATTGGCTGTGGCCGATTATCCTGCCCCTGCGCAGCAGGCGTTGCTGTTTGGGGCCGATGGGCGCATTCACCCGGAACGGCACGACCTGTTTGTGGCGCGGTCTCAGGATTTGCCGGCAACGGTTTTCGACACCGGTGCCTTTGCCTTTTTCTCTGTGGAAAGCCTTCGTAATGGTGATTCCGAACGTTTTGAAAAATATCGTGGATTTAAAATATCGCGGGATAAGGCCATCGACATAAACACGCTGGAAGACCTGGAATTCGCGCGGACCCTGTTCGCCGGGAATCGGGCGATGCGCGGTCTTAAGTCATGACAAGCGCCGTTTCGATCGTTGCAGATGCGCCCCATGGGCTGACACGGTGCCGGGTGTGTCGGGGTTCAGAGGGGGACATGGTGGGATGCATCCCGGCCGTGCCGGTGAGCCTTTGGCCGACGGGCAAACCACCCCATCCAGCGTTCGATCTGGAACTTTTTGTTTGTAAAAAATGCGGTCATCTACAGCTTCAAACGATGACGCCTGATTTTGTCAGCCGTTTTTATGAAGATGGGAGCTTTGTTGAGGATAATTCGGCCGGCCACGATGACCGTCTTCGGGCATTTAAGGAGCGGTTCGGAGAAGGTTTTTTCATTGGCCGCACGATTTTAGATGTAGGCGGCGGCAACAACCCCTTTGTCGGCTGCATTGACGGGGCAAAAGAACGTTGGGTAAGCGATATTGCAGTAAGCGACGCTGCAGCGGCGCAGGCGGATCAGACGGTTGCTGGTAATTTTATTACTGCAGCCTTTCCGGATGTCACGTTTGATGTCGTTACATTGTTTCATACGCTCGAGCATTTTGCCGAACCGGACCGTGCAGTGGAACGTTTGGCAGATGTGGTTTGCCCTGGCGGGCTGGTTCTGATTGAGGTGCCAAACGCGGAAGGCTTTACCCGGGCCGTTCCGCACTATGGCGCCTTCCATCAGCATCAGAGCTATTTTCATCGGGCATCTCTGGATGGGCTGATGCATTCTTTTGGCTTTGATCACGACCATCTGTTTCGTGAGGACAATGTGTTGCTGGTCGCCTATCGGCGTCGATCCGAAGCATCGAGTGCCCCGATGAAAGTTGATTTGTTCACGGGTGCGGCAATCGCCAGGCTCAGGCAGAAGATGATCGAAAAAATTGACAAAATACTGCGTGAAAAATTTTCGTCCATGCAACGGATCGCAATCTATGGTGCCGGCGGTTCGACAACGATGTTTTTAACCTTGCTGCCTTGGCTGCGGGAACGTGTCGTAGGGGTCTTTGATCGCGATGTTGGCAAGCATGGCCGTTACATTCCAGGAACGGGTGTGTGCGTTGATCCGCCAGATCAGGTGGATTCCTGCAAGACCGATGCAATGCTATTTTTGTCAACGCAACTATTTGACTCACTGGCGCAGCGTTACAAAACGCCAGCCTTCGATGTGGGTGCCATTCTCGATTCAGTCGGCCGAGAGGAATACGTCGTGGGGTTGCAACACGTCCATGTGAGAGGCAAGGCAGATGCTAGTTGAATTCACAAAGCTTCGCAAAGACCCTCTTCTTGTCGAGGGCGTCACGCATGTTTCCGATTTCCTTGAGCCGGAAGACAGAGACCGTGCCACAAACGAGGCGATGACGTTCTACTCAGAGGCGCGGGAAAAGGGGCTTTTCTTTAGCGAGGAAGAGGCTTCTGAGCGCGGACTGCTTATGACGGACGCACCTGTGCGCAGAGTCGATCAGCAGAACAACCTGCTCTATTCCAGCATGGCCTGGTTTCTGGAGAGCCGGAGTTTTGAAAATCTGGTTCAGGCAATGTCGATTTATGTAGGGCCGGACATTGATATGTTTTTAGCGCGGCTTCTGATTACCGTTCCGCTATGCGATATCCCGCAATATATTCAGAAGCGCTATTTTCCGATGGACGCGCAGGTGCATGGGTCGATCAATCGTTTTGTGAAAGATGATTTCCTGCGTGCATTTTTCTTTATTCACAATCCATGGCATCAAGACTGGGTAGATATGCCGAAGTCTGATTTGCGGTTTTTGACAACGTTGTTGCCAATTACCAACCGTTGTGGCGAACAGGCCCCACTTTATATTCTTCCAAAATCTGCAGCGGTTGAGCCACAGGCACTGCCAGTGCCCTATGAAGAGGATGATGCGACGACGACGTTGCTGGCAGGTGCTTCGGCCCCAAGGTCGTTTGAAAAGAGACGCATCTTGGCCTGCCCCGGCGATCTTCTGGCATGGCCCGCCAGGACGTTCCACAAAGTTGAGCCAAACCGTTCCGACGAACCTGCGATCAATCTCCGTTTCAATTTTTCGCCCACCGGGGCCCGTACCGGCGTGCGGGACCCGAAAAGCATTCAGCAGGTTGGCCGGTCGGCGTTGGCCTATTTATGTGAAGCGGGACCGACAGGGCCCGGAACGCTAGCTTTTACAGCCTATGAGGAAGACGAATTGGTGGTGACGCGCGAGGGCTATTCTTGATGCGCGTTCGCAGTATTTTCAATGCGATACAGCATGCCGGGCGCACGGCCCTGGTTGATGATTTCAGCCGTGGCATCGAAAAGATCGGTGGCGGCAATGGTCCGAAGGCCAGTGCTCTTGCCCGGTTGCGAGCCATGATAGAGGCTTTTTTCCCAAAGCAGGGCGCCCATCGGGTTCACGTCTGTTACAACGCCGGCCTTAAGGTCGCGAACCAGCATTTTGAAAGTAAGCCTTTGCTCGACGCCATCGAGGTTGATATGCGGCCCCGTGAATTCTTTTTTAAATCGGTACGGCACGTTCATCGCCTGTTCGACATAGTGGTAAAAAGTGACGCTATGCTGATCGTCCAGATCAAGGATTGCCACCTTTCCCCCGGCCTGATGGAGCAGCGCGAAGGGGCTGTCAGAACCGAAAGCATCGCGGTTGACCCGTCCGTGCAAAGTGTCGGTGCGATGGCCGAAGCAGGAAAAAGAATAGAACGGGTGGCCGGTGCGATGGCGGCCACAGGCTATGCGCGCCGCTTCGCTCAAGGCGCCCATGCCTGATGGAGATGTGCGCATGTCAAAAGGAACGCCATCGGCAAAATCATATCGGAAGGCCGGAAACAGCAGGCCGCCGTCTTGGCCAACTGCGCGAAGGAAGGACTGCAGCAGATCGGCTGTCTCCAGGCGCTCTCCAAGCGCACGGAACCGGCGGTAGACAGGGGCGGCATGGCTATGAAGCATAACCAGGTCACCGCGTTCGATGCCGCCGTCTTTCCATTCGCCTACGAGTCGATCAATTCGGTTCATTCTGCTTTTCCAAATGACATAGTGGCGCAATAAACCTGCCGCTGAACTTTAATGGTTTCGAGGTTTTTTCTCCATGATCATCGCGTCTCTCTATCCTTGTCCTTATGACCCCCAGATCCGCCATGATTTGAACGCGGCGGTGATCAAGGGTGAGAATATCTATGCCTATGAGGAAGACAAGCTCACTGGCATTAAGAACGAATATACCGTGCAGTTCCCGGAACGCAGCCTGATGATGGGATGCAAAGAGTTGGGGGTTGTTCCGCGCGATGTGGATATATGGGTGCTGCCAACCCCGCGGGAAGCACCGCGTATGGACAATCAGTTCATGTTCTTTGCCAATGTCATTAAGGCGTATGAAGGAAGTTTTGATGCCTTCGAAGCATGGTACCGCAAGCGCGTGCGCTTTGTTGATCATCACATATGTCATGTGTCGGCTGCGATCCACACATCTGGTTTCGAAGACTGTGCGTTTGTCAGCCAGGACGGCGGTGGCGACATGGGCGACCCGCGCGACATGGTCTTCGGTGAATTTGTTGATGGGGAAATGACCGTCATTGGCCAGCATCATGGGCTGCAGAATATCTGTTCGTATCATGCCTTTGTGACAGATGCCTGTGGTTTTGGCGGCGGAGAAAATGGCAAAACGTCTGGCCTGGCCTCCTATGGGACCGTTCAGCCAGAATTGCTGGAGCAATTGCGGGGATTGATCCGGAAGGACGGCGATGGGCTAAGCTTTGATCGAAAACGGTACGCCCGTACGCCGGTAAATTTGAACAAAATCCGCCCTCAGGAATATGATCGTAACAAGATTTTTCTTCAGGTTCCTTCCGAGACGAACGTGCTGCGTCTATCGCTCGGCTATCTGCCCCACGACATTGCCGCCACGGGAGAGGCGTTGCTGCAAGAAGCCTTTCTAGGTTTTCTAGAGGAAGTAAAAAAACGGACGCCCTGTCGGAAGATTGTATTTAGTGGGGGGCTGTTTCAGAATGTTGCCCTGAACCAGGCAATTTCCGTATCGGGCCTGTTTAAGGAATGTTTTTTCCCGATGGCATCGTCGGATGCCGGCTTGGCTCTTGGTGCCGCGCTAAAGGTCAAGAAGGACGTTGAGCGAAAAACGAAGAAGGTGCCAAATAAGGCTGGCAATGCTCCGGTTGCGCCTTTTCTCGGGCCGTCTTTTCCGAATGCGGAGATCGAAGCGCTGTTGGACCGGTTTCGCCTGGCCTACACGCGAAGCGACGATCCTGCCGAAGCTGCTGCCGCGATGTTGAGCGATGGCAAGGTGGTTGGCTGGTTTCAGGGGCGTGCGGAACATGGGCCGCGGTCTCTTGGCGCACGCTCAATTCTGGCTGATCCAAGGTCTCTTCAATCCAAGCAACGCGTGAACCAGCGGCTCAAGCGCAGGGATTGGTTCATGCCATATGCCCCATCAATTTTGTATGAATCTTTCGAAACATGGTGTGATCGACCGGTGTTTTCTCCATATATGCAGATCGCATTCACCGTCCCTGAAAATTTACGGAAGAAAATACCGGCGGCCGTCCATGTGGATGGCACATCGCGAATTCATGTCGTGCGGCAAGAGGACAACCCGGCATATTGGCGGCTGATCGATGGGTTTCGGAAACGGACCGGGTTGCCACTTGTTCTGAACACCAGTTTTAACCGCCACGGTATTCCTACGATTTCATCGCCGCGTCAGGCCATTGAACATCTGATGGAAGGGTGTATGGACAGCCTGGTGATCGGAGATTTTGTTGTAAACTTTTCCGAAAACCGTGTGACGACGAATGCCGAAGACGCGTTGGTCGAAGAAGAATATATGTTGATTGAAGATTGCATTCGCCGCATTCCAAAAGTTGCTCAGATGGGAACGGCAAGCGATCTTCAGGACTACCTGAATCGCCTCTCACAACTGATTGATGGCCCCGTTGAAATGGATGGCAATGTCATCAGAATAGCGAATCATGGTTCCGTTGAAATTGAGATGCCTTAAGGCAGAAGCAGCGAGAGCAAAAATGAAAATTACCTGCATCGCCCATGCCTGCCTTCTTATCGAGGCGGGTGGGAAAAAGATACTGACCGACCCATGGATATTGGGGCCCTCATGGGGGGGGAATTTGTGGGTTTACCCTCCGGCGAAGGCCGTGCCGGAGGATTTTCATGATGTGGACGTCATTTACTTTTCCCATGCCCATGAAGATCATTTCCAACGTGAATGTGTTGCGCGCCTGCCTCAGATAACCAAAGAAAAGGCGAAGGTCTTGATTCCTGATTTTGGCATGCCTTACTTCGAAAAAGCTGTGAAAAAGTCAGGATTTGCCAATGTCCATGTGATGCAGCACGAGGACGTGGTGGATCTTGCTGAAGGTGTGCGCGCGCATATGCAGATTAACGATCAGGGTGATCACGATTCGGCGCTGATCCTTGAAGCAGACCAGTCAACCCTACTGCTTCAGACGGACAGCGTTGTTTCCATCGATGAGGCCGAACGTCTGGGCCAGAAATTTGACATTGATTTGTTGTTCGCGATTACGATTCTCACGGGGATTTACCCGGCTTTCTGCGACATGCCGGCAGAACAGGTCATTACCCGTGCGCAGGCGAAACGCGAACGCTCGATCGCTTATGCGCTGGATGTCACGCGTGCGATGAAAGCAAAAGCGGTTGTCCCGTATGCGTCCGATTTGTGTTATCTTGGAAATCTCTATCATATCAATGCGTTGCACCATCATGACAAGGCGGCATTTCTGACAGAGGTCGCAGAAAAATTGCCGACGACTGAAGGCATTCGTATGACGCCCGGCGATTGGCTGAAGTTGGAAGGCGGCCGCGTTGTGGCGCGTTCCCTGTCGGATGCAGACGAGCGTGCCGAAAAACTTGCGACTTTCGCCATTGCGATGCAGGCGCGTTACGAGCGTTCCTGGCGAGAGGAACATTCCCGGACAACGCCACCTTTTGGAACCCTTGTGGAAAATTTGTCCGATGCCTTGTCGAAAGCTGGAAAAGGCTGGCCGCATGCGCCTTATCGTGTGCTTTGGCGCGTGCAGGATGCGGATGGAAACAGGCGCAACATCGGCCATGTGGCAGGTGCTTTGGCGGAAATTACGGAAGATGACGCATGGTCCTATGATCTCCGAATTGATGTGCCTGCCTTTCGCTTGCGACGATTGGCTCATGGTGATTATCCAATGGGTTTTTTGACGCTTCAAAATGGCGGGCTGCGCTTCCACAGGCATGAGGATGAGCTTACCCCGTCCGAACGCGCCTATTGGCAAACGCTTTTACGTTTGCGCATTCCAGTGCAGGTTTAGCTGCAGGGAATGATGCGTAATTTTATTTCCGATTGGTGGGGCCGGCGTGCAAGGGCGCAGATGCGGAGGCAATTGCGCACGCACAGGGCCATTCTGCATGCCAGCCTCGATCTGGAAAATCATCGTCTGGCCGGCTTGCTTGAGGATGCCGGGCCGCCGGTGCCTGAGGGAGTCTTAAGCTTCTTGCCTGAAAAATATCGCAACGCAGGAATGACCTGTCTGCAACAACGTTGTTTGACCATGAATTTCAGTTTTTTGCTTGTCGAAGTGGGCAAGCATCTCGTCGCTCCGGGCACGCCACTGGTGATGGCAATCCCAAAACGCTGGCGGGAACATCTTCGCAGGCAGGGCCTTTCTGTTTCCGCAAAATCGCAGCTGCGTTTTGCCCTTGTCGTTCTCGATGCCTTGGTTGCCGGGCTTCGCGCCGTCCGTCTGCTGACTTTGTCAAGGCGACGGGGCCAGCAAGTTGTTCCGCCTGCCGTTAAATATCATGTGTTTATTGGCGCAAATGCCGGAAACCTGCCGGACCCGTCTGGACGGGAAGAAAGACGCAATCTTTACAGCTGGTATCAAGCCTATTACGGGATTGAGAAAGACTTCGCATTCGTTGCCGAGAACCGCGGGGTTGATGCGCCGCAATGGTATGGCAAAACGGGCGTGATGGTGGCAGAGAACTTTCCGCCGTTGGATGCCGCCCGCCACCGGAAATTTATACGCACGGCAATAAAGTTGGCTGTGGGGGGGGTTGCGTGGACGCTTCTGGGAAGGTGGTGGCACGCGATTTTGCTGCTGGATGCCGTGAAACTTGCCTATTTCCAACTGCTTCCCACCGACGCTCTGGCGCAGCGCTATTTGTTTCACGCCGGGAATAGTCTGGTTCGGCCGTTGTGGACATATGACGCCGAGGCGCGAGGCGCTTCTGTTGTGAACGCGTTCTATTCCGGGAATTTTATAACGTTCACGCCAAACCCCACTATTTCGCCGGCGCGGACGCTTGCCTTATCGACCATGTCCTGGCCTGAGATGATTTGTCTGGATAAGGAATCGCGCGATGCGTTGGTTGCCTATGGCCTGCCGCCAAAGACCATAAGGGTCAGTGATATTCCTTTTGATTTTTATGATGACGGGTCTCCGCTTCCATCGATTCATGGTCCGGTGGTGATGTTGTTCGATGTCACGCCATATCGTTCTTATTTCAAGGCCTCGCGGGGGTTCCATAATGCTTATTACACGGCAGAAACCTGGACCCGTTTTATCGACGACATTGTTCAAAGCGCCAAGCGGCACGGCTGGACCGTTGTCCTGAAAGCCAAGAGGAAAAAGAACCGTTTTAATGCGCCAGCTTATCAGAGATATATCGAGCGATTGGAAATGGATACGAATGTTGTCATTCTGGATGCGGGCATTGGCGCATCGCGGGCAATAACGATTGCAGATGCGGTAATGTCGATGCCTTTTACTTCACCATCTCTAATTGCAACACAGCAAGGCTGCCCGGGGGCCTTTTACGACCCTGGCGGGCAGCTTTCGCATTGCGATGCTTTGACGAGAGGCATGCCAATGCTGACGACGTCATCGGAGCTTGATGACTGGTTTTTCTCGCTCAGTCACAAAGCCAGGAACACAAAGCCATTTTCAACCCGTACGTTTCAGGGCTGAAGGAAGATTGCGGTGGCAAAGCCATTGATCGTTGTCGCGCTTTCTGATTCCAGCCGCGTTGATCTGGAATGGGTTCTTCCCCTGATTGACGAACTGATTGAGGGGGGTAGCCGTGTGGAGGTGTTTGATTTTACGCCCGTGGACCGGAATGACCGTTCGTCTTACGCAATGAAATATCTGCGCCATATTTTAAAGCGTTGGCCACGTCGTTACGCGGATATGGAGCCAATCCCATCTGCAATCGCCAGATTTCTTGATCGCCTGCGGGCCAGTCCCCGTGTTGCAGTGGCCCGCATTGGGGCGCTCTATTTCAGCCCAAAGTCGTTGGTCGTGTTGTCAAAATGGCGTGCGCGCGGAAGGGCGAGGGTCCTGGATCGGTGTTTTAGGAATTGTGCGGGGCTGTTTGTTGGGCTTCGTTCCGAGGAATGGGCGGATGGCACGGGGGAGGCGGAATTAATAAAGGCGGCGCGCGCGCATGGCGTTCCGGTTATTGGGTTCCCTCCAGTGGCGGATCATGAAATCCCGCACCAACAATTAATGACTTGTGATATTGCCTTGGCCAATACGCCTGCGCAGGCGGATGCCTGGAAGAAAATTTCAGATGCGCATATCCTTGCGGTTACGCCGCCCGCATTCACGGTGCGCTGGTTGGCGCGGCTTGAGGCGATCCAGCATGCCACGCTTGGGGACTCTCATTTGCCGAATGAGCGCAAGCTGGTTCTTGTTATCCTTAAAAATGATAATTCCATTGTATGGACGGGACTGGATTTTCATGAAACGGCACGCAACATGATGGCGCCGCTTCTTGATTCCGGCATGCACCTTCTGATCAAGCCGCACCCCCGGCAAACCTCGGCGGCCTTGCAGCGCCTGCTTGGTTCGATTGATCGCTCGCGGTACACACTCATTGATGGGCCTTTGGCCTATTGGGCACAACAAGCAGATCTTGTGGTGTCGTTGTTCTCTGGAGGTGTCCTGGATTGCCTTGCCGTGGGGCGGGTGGCGGTCCTGTATTGGCCGGTTACGGCATCTTATTTAGAAAAAGTCCGGAGTGGCGATGTGACCGATATCTATGTTCGATCTTGCCACGATGGTACGCTGGCGACCAAATATCATGATTTCTGTTTTGAGGTGACGGATCCCGTTTTCAAGCTTCCGCCTATGACGGATACAGCGTCTAGGCTGGCAATGTTTCGGGAGCATTACGCAGAGGTGGAAAATTGCGCGGCCATACGGGAACGGATTGCATGTTGAGGATGCGTGGCGGGCAGCATGCATAGGGGTAACATCAGGCTAGGAATTATCGGGGCCGGTTCTGTCGCACTGGACCATGCGGCGGTCGCAGAAGCGCTGGGGGCCAAGGTCGTTGCGGCAAGTACGCGAAAAATGCAATCGCCACGCTGGACGACCTTTCAGGCAGCCTATCCGGATTGTGAATTCGAGCCGGACCCAGCTGCGATGGGAACGCGCAGCGATGTTGATGCGATCATCCTGTGTCTTTCATGGAAAGATCAGGCGGAATGGCTGGATTGGGGGCTTTCAGTACAAAAGCCGGTGTTGATTGAAAAACCCATTGCGCTGGACGAGGCGATCCTTGGGGCGGCACTTGCCCGCCATTCGGATAATCTGGCCGGGAAATTGGTGGGTTATAACCGGCGTTATTATAAAATTGTTGCCCGGCTTTCTGAAAGACTGGCGCGTGGGGGGTTGCGGGCGGCAGAGATTACGATCTCGGAAGAAATTTCAGGGCTCGTCCGGCGTCATGGAAAAGAGGCGCTGGCTTTCTCGATGGAACATTCGGGCTGCCATCTGATTGACGTCGCTGCCCACCTTTTTGGTGATCTTTCAGTGGTGCATATGACGCGTTACCCGGAAGAATATGATGGCGTTTTCTTCAATGGCTACAATGGGCTGCTTGAAACCAAGGCGGGGATCCCTGTGGCATTCTTCAACAACGCAAATGACCCGAGTCGTGTTGGCATTCGCTGCAAGTTTGACGATGGAACGCAGTGGTGTCTGACGCCGACGGAAATTCTTACGGTCTATCAAGGCTATGACATTGTTGAACGCCGTGCCGATTGTCAGGTTCGGCAATATTCGCCCCATGTGATGGAGCGACTGATCGAAGACGCAAGGTATCGCCCGGGGTTTATGGCCCAGATGCGTGCTTTTCTGACCGGAGAAATTGGTCCGGGCTGTACGCCGACGATGGCAATGGGGCTGCTGAAACTCGTGGGTGCAATCAAGCGCCAGGCTAAGGACGTTCGCGTATGAAAAAAGACAGTCGAAATTCCGGAGAAAAGGCAATCAATGTTGCGCCGCCAATTGCGACGTTGCGCGAGGCGCGAGAGCGCGCCCGCTCCCTGGTGTCGCCCCAGGCATGGGACTGGCTGGAAGGCGGCACGGAACGGGAATGGACTCTTGATGCAAATACCGAGGCGTATCGACGCTATTTCCTGAAACAGCGTATTCTTCGTGATGTCACAAAGATTGCAATGGGGCGGCGGTTTCTTGGCAAGCAGCTTCCTATGCCGCTAATCGGGGCCCCTTTAGGTGGAATGACCCAATACCACCAGGATGGCGAGATTGCCCTTGTCCAGGGAGGACATGCGGCGTCCACCATCATGACAATCAGCGCCATGTCGCGTTTGCGGATCGAAGAAATTCGGGAAGCGGCGCCGAAAGCGGCCATGATTTACCAGGTCTATTTTCAGGGGCCGGATTCCTGGCTTGAAGATGAGGTGGCGCGTGCAAAGGCGGCGAAGGTAAAGGCCCTTTGTCTTTGCGGTGACGCGCCCGTCCGGACCCTTCGCTACCGCGATCGGGAGAGCCGGTATGATGCGCGGAAATTCGGGCGTCGGACGAACGCGTCACCACCAAACCACGCGCTTGGCGCGCGCGCGACCTGGGATTACATCGCTTGGTTTAAGGAGAAAATAGATGTTCCGATCATCGTAAAGGGGATTGTCTGCGCAGAAGATGCCACCCTGGCGCTGGAGCACGGTGCGGATATTCTGTGGGTCAGCAATCACGGCGGCAGGGTGCTTGATTCAGGCATGGCGTCCCTGGATGTTTTGCCGGAAATTCGGGCCGCCGTTGGCAAGAAGGCGACAATCGTCTTCGATGGCGGGATTCGTACGGGCTCGGATGTTTTGAAAGCCCTGGCGCTGGGGGCAGACATTGTCGCGTCCGGGCGTCCAAGCGTTTATGGCCTGGCCGTCGATGGGGCAGATGGCGTTCAACGTATGTTTGAGCTGTTTGCCGAGGAATTTCGCACCGCCATGGCGATGTGCGGCATCACACGCCTTGATCAGATTGGACCGGATATTTTGCGCACGCGCCCGGATCCCGAAACGTTGTTGAGTATTTTGCCGTAATGGAAAGTATGGACAAGGGTTCGTCATCGGTGTCGGAATCGCGAAGTTACGTCATTGAGGGAAAAGGGGATCTGGAAGCAGAACGGATCACGTTTGGCGTTGCCAATATGGCAAACAACAAGGCTTATCGCTATGCCGTGGCAAACAATGGCGGCGATGCGGATGGCGCAATCCTTCGCCGTTTTCAGGATCGTTTTCGCTGGTATCGTGAAAGCTGGCGCGGTCTTCCTGCACGCGCGGTGGCGGAAAAACGATGGGGTCAGGAATTCGCCGCCCTCGATTATCCCCCCCTCTGTGTCGATGTCGAAAGTGCGGCCGTATGCGACCTTGCCTGTCCGTTCTGTTTTCGGCAGTGGATTGTAACGCCGGATAAAATTGTCGATTTTAATCTGTTTCGCCGCATCGTCGATCAATGTGCCGAGCTTGGCGTGCCATCAATGAAGCTCAACTGGCGCGGCGAGCCACTGCTTCATCCAAAATTGCCGGAAATGATCGACCTTGCCAAACGTGCCGGAATTCTTGAGGTGATTATCAACACGAATGCCACGACGCTTGATGAAAAAAAATCACGGGAGTTAATCGACGCCGGCCTCGACATGATGATCTATTCCTTTGATGGCGGCAGCAAGGAAACCTACGAACAGATGCGCCCGGGTCGTTTCAAGGCAAACCGCTTTGATGACGTCTATGCAAACATCCGCCGCTTTGATGAAATTCGTTCAGAGATGGGGGCTGTTTTTCCTCGCACGCGCATTCAGATGGTCTTGACCGAAGAGACCTTTCCAGAAAGGGAGGCTTTCTTCGGTCTGTTTGAAGACAGCGTGGATCATGTTTCGGTCAAGGCTTACACCGAGCGTGGGGGTAAGATCAGCGAGCTGGACGCGGAAACCCGGGAGCGTCTGTCTAATGAAATTGCGCGCCTCAAGCTTCCCGACGATGCGCCGGTCCGCCGCGATCTGCATGGTAGGCTTTACGTTTCAACGGGTCGGCTTCCATGTGAACAGCCGTTCCAGCGGCTTTTGGTGACCTATGACGGGCGTGTCAGCATGTGCTGTTACGACTGGGGAAGTCAGTATCCGGTTGGCTATGTCGATGCCAAGGCAATTGAAACTGGTGAGCGTGAATACACGAAAGTCCTCGAAAAAATTGCCGAGGGCGCGAAAGGGTTTGAAAAGATGGCCGGTGCCGTCATGCCGGAAAAAATGAATGCGCCAGACCCGGTCGTTCGCAGCTTGCAGGAGATCTGGCATGGCGACGACATTACCCATGTGCGCAGGAAACATGTTTCCGGCGAAGGTGAGACGGTAAGTGCGTGTCGCCGTTGCACGTTTCGTGAAACCTATGCYYGGCAGCCGATTGGAGATGACAAGCCGGATGAATGACAGAGGTGGTAAATGTTTGCAGGAAGGCCATGGGTAGAAGGATAGCAGCGTTTAAACGTGACCCTTGGCTTGTGCTGTCCCTGATAGTCCATGCCTTGGGCCGCAATTTTCGCCTGAGATTGTTTGAGTTTAGTTTTCGTTCCAAGGCCTGGCGCAGCACCATCTGTTCCATACGGAAAAATGGCTACGCCGTTGTTCCAGGCTATCTGAAGCCTGAAGAAGTTTTATTTTTACAAGCCGTATGTGACAAGTCGGCGGAGGGAATCGATGATCTGAGGGGTGATGCCTATTTGATTGCCGAGGCGCCTGGGTCGCTCCGTCTGCGCCACATGGAAAGCCGCCATCCGGAAATGGATTATTTCCGGCGCCATCTCAAAATTGCGGCATTGTCGGTTTGTCTGCATGGACGGCTGCACTGGCCATCCGTTCAATATTCCGCCACCTATGATGGTCATGACAACCCGGACTTCGTTTTGGGTTGTGCGGAGAGGCCTTTYGGCGGGGYCTGCCAYGTGGAYCAGTGGCACCATCAGTTAAAAGCCATTTTTTTACTGGATGATGTGAGTTTGGCWAACGGSCCTCTKATGGTTTACCCGGGAACCTGGCGYCCGCARTGGTCSGMGRTYGAYGTCTAYCGGCTTAAGAAGTGGAACAAGACRCATGTCGGACCGTCACCGGCGGATCTGTCCTATCTTCCCGATGATAATTTTGGGCCGGACATTTGCACAGAGATGAACCCGCAGGGTGCCGCGGTTCCGATCACTGGAAAAGCAGGTGATCTTGTACTTCTTGATACGCGTACGCTGCATTTTGCCGGCAAGATCGAAACGGGGCGGCGGCGATTGTTGTGGTTTTATTTTTGATTACGAATTATTTTGAAGTACCCATTTATATTTTTTAAGGATTAGCACCTTGGACGTAAGTCTGTATCGTGGATTCGCTGCATTACATGCTTTTGCACTTTCGCTTTTTCCAGAATCTCAACAATGGAGTCTTCGCGCCCGTTTGCGTGAGCATCTGCGACACATAGAGACAGTCAAACTGCCGTCAGGCGTCACAATGTCAGTGGTTTGCGACCATCCGCAGGTGCGTTCCCGTGTGCAGCGCCTTTACACCAAGGAACCCGAGACGATCAAATGGCTTGATCGGCTGAAAGAGACCGATGTGCTGTGGGATATCGGAGCAAATATTGGCATTTATTCACTTTATGCGGCTCTGGAAAAGGGAGCGAGGGTCATGGCATTTGAACCGATGCGCGAAAATATTGAGGTGCTACAAGCAAACATTCGGAAAAATAATATTGGTGATCGTATTTCCGTAATTCCAGTGGCGGCATCTGATAAGGAAGCTTTGGGTAAATTTTTTCTCAGAAATATAAATGCAGGCTCTTCCGGTCATCAATTTGGTGAAAATTTTGACCAAGACGGAAATGAATTTAAGCCAGCTGGAATTGAAACCATACTTGCGGCCCGGCTGGACTGTCTGAGTGATGTATTCGGGCTACCCACGCCGACACACATAAAGATTGATGTAGACGGCATAGAGCAAAAAGTGATCCTGGGAGCGCATGCTTTATTGCAGAAGCCCGAACTTAAGTCTGTATTGGTGGAGGTGAACAAAGGTATGGATAGGATGAACAAGGACCTTCTGGAATCAGGGTTTTCGATGACCTCCAAGGATGGCCACAATTGCATTTTTGACCGAGTCGTTCATGCAATTTGAAGTTATCACCCAGATTGCCAACACAGATCAGGGCAAGCTAGAAACGGCAACTAAAATAGCGGCTTCGTTTTCTAAAGTCGTAGCGGATGCGGTGAAATTATTGGTCTATCCCTTATGAGCATTTCCATACCCTGTACGGACGAAACATGGAGCCGCATAAAAAAACTTTTGCTTCAACGAGGAGCCGGAGAAACGTCAGCCTATTGGCAGGATAGACGTAACGAACTCTTGTATGAGCGCAATCAAGATGGCACCGTAACGGTGAACGGTTTGTACCCTAGTCTCAAAAAAATACACTGGTTCGATCGCAATAAAAGCCCAGGGCCGATTGCAAGGATTCGGGCGTGGTGTTCACCTGATGACCCGAGGTTTTGGTGTAAACATCCGTTGGTTGAGGCGTATCAGCAACGAATTAAAAGCCAACTCGATGATCGATTGGTCAAGCTATTTCCCATGTACGATTTGGCGAAAGCTTACGATGTCATGCAGACCATCGAACGATACGCCCCATCCGGATCAATCCTGGAGATTGGCGCAGGTGGATGCCTCGTCGCGGCGCTGGTATTAAATAGACATCCATCCGCACAATATTGCGTAATAGACCTTCCGGAAACCATGCCAATCGGATTTTTGATTTTGCGCCATCTTTTCCCTCAGTTGTCCATAGCATTGCCTGGCGAAGCCATTGATCGGCCCCGTGTTCGTTTTTGCACACCAGAGGAAAAGCCGGACGGGCTTTTTGGCGCTGTTGTGAACGTAGCTTCGTTTCAAGAGCTCGATCCTCCGATAGTTAACGATTATTTTTTGAAGATTGACGAGGCCCTGGTTGACGGTGGGGTTTTTGTCTGCATCAACAGGGAAGAAAAGATCGATCCAATGCGGAAACTTCGGTCCGTGTTTAAGGAATACCCGTGGCCCCAGAATTACGAAACGCTGCTCGACGATGAGGCGTTGATTTCGCGTTGGAGCGGGCCTGAGATAGCTGTTCTTCGGCGAGTGATTTGTAAGCAGTCTCGGGCAGAGTAGACGCAGTAAATTCATAGTCAAATATTTTTCCAATGTATCACTTGAAAAACTTCGAAATTATAGCCGAGATTGCCAACGCGCATCAGGGCAATCCGGAAACGGCTGCAAAAATGGCGGCCACGTTTTCGAAAGCCGGGGCGGATGCGGTAAAATTCCAGATCTATTTTGCCGATGAGTTGTTGACCCCGGACCATTCCCGTTTTGAACATTTCAAGAAGCAGTCTTTTGCGCCGGAAGCCTGGGCCGATTTGCTGCCGCGTGCCAAGGCCTGCAACGTTCGGGTCTATTGCGATGTGTTCGGGATTGAGGCGCTTTCGATTGCGGCCCGGTACGGCGCCGATGGTTTCAAGTTGCATGCATCTGATTTGTCAAACAATCCATTGCTGGACGCCGTTGCTGAGGCGCCGGGGCGCGTGTTTCTTTCTGCCGGTGGTGCGACCATTCGGGAAATTGTGCATGCCGTTGAGCGCATGTTGAAGGCGGGCAAGCGACCCGTTCTGCTGCATGGCTTTCAAGCCTACCCAACCCGCATCGAAGATTGTTGTCTGGCACGGTTGGCATGGCTGCATGAAGTTTTTGGTGACAGCTGTGACCTTGGCTATGCCGACCATATTGCCGGGGACGATCCGTTCGCACGCTCTTTGCCGTTGTTTGCGATGGGGTTGGGGGCTTCGGTGATTGAAAAACATGTGACCTTTGACCGCGATGCCAGAGGCGTGGATTATTTTTCTTCATTGGAGCCAGAAGAATTCCAGAACTTTGTGAACGATGTCCGCCATTGCGAAGCAGCGCTTGGGGGGCGTCCAAGCACGATGTCGGAAGCCGAACTTGCTTACCGCCATGCCGTTAAGAAGCATTGGGTCGCCGCTCGCGATTTAAAGGCCGGGGCCGTCATCGCGGCAGAAGACCTGGTTATGAAGCGGGTGGAGGATGCGCCGGGCAATCCCCTGCCGCGCGAGCATCTTGCCGGGCGGCGTCTTAAGGAAGATATCCCCAAGGATGTTCGCCTATCGCGCACAATGCTTGAAACGGTGGTATGGGCCCTGCCGGTCGCACGTTCAAAATCATCCAGACTGCCAGGAAAAGCCTTGCTTGAAATTGCTGAGCGGCCGGCATTGGCACATTTGTTTGAGCGTCTTAAGCAATGCACTATTGTTGATCGCATCGTCTTTTGCACAACGACAGACAAAGAGGACGACGCGCTTTGTGCGCTGGCCAAACATGCCGGGATCGATGTTTACCGTGGTCCAAGCGACGATGTGCTGTCGCGAATGGTTGGGGCAATGGGCGTTGAGGCGGTTGATGTTGTGTTGCGGGTGACCGGGGATGACATCCTGGTGGACCCGGATTATGTGGAACGTGGCGTGCAGCACCACCTGGCTGCCAATGCCGAATACACTGACCTTAAGGGCCTGCCGTCTGGCACAGAGGTTGAAGTTTTTGATGGGGCGTTGCTGCGGGAACTTTTAGAGGCAGCCAAAGACAGTTCGGGCACGGAATATCTGACAAATTACATCACCGATAACAAATCGCATTTTCGGTGCGCCAGCCTGCCGTTGCCAGATTGTCACATACATGACTGGCGTCTGACCCTTGATACGCCAGAAGATCTTGGCGTGATTACAGGCCTGCTTGAACATATGGCAAAGATTGGTAAGGCCGTTACCTATCGGCTGGACGACATCGTTGATTATTTTGTGCAATATCCGGAACGCCTTGAGGGCAATGCAAGCGTCCGGCAAAAAGCAAAACCAATCACGGTTGAGACGGCTATGCGCTGGAACCGGCGCCCGGTTTCTTCAGGCGGTATGAAATAGGCATCGAAATGCAGAAAATGTCTTTGCAGGTTACAACAGACGGCCCAGATTTCTGATGACGGAAATCAAGCCAAAAATCACCGTTTACATCACGAATCATAATTACGAACGTTACGTTGCGAAGGCAGTGGATAGTGTGCTTTCCCAAATGACGGATGACTGGGAACTGATCATTATCGATGATGGGTCCAGCGATGGTTCGCATGCCATCCTTGAGGCCTATAGGGATCACCCCAAGGTTCGGTTGGTGTTTCAGGACCAGAAGGGGCTGAACGTTACGAACAACATTGCGTACCGGCTGGCGCGCGGGGATTACCTGATGCGCCTGGATGCGGACGACTTTATCGCACCCGAAGCCTTGGTAACCATGGCGGGTGTACTTGATCGGGAGCCAAATATCGGACTTGTCTTTTCCGATTACTACCATGTTGATGAAGATGGCGAGCTTATGGAGCAAGTGCGCCGCCATGATTTCGAGGAAGTAGGGCTTTTGGACCAGCCCGCTCATGGTGCGTGCACGATGATCCGGAAATCCTGCCTCGACGTGATCGGTGGCTATGATGAGGCCTTCACATGCCAGGACGGCGTAGACATTTGGCTGCGCTTCATTGAGCATTTCGAGGTTCGGAACATTAACCTCCCGCTCTTTTACTATCGGCAGCACGGCAATAATCTGACTCGAAATGAGGGACGTCTGTTAAAGACTCGCTCAAAAATTTTTGCCAAGCGGGCGCAGGCGCAAGCCAAAAATCGAAGGGTGCTATGTGTGATTCCGGTTCGTGGCAGGTCCGTGGACCCGGAATCAGTGGAAATGGAGATGCTTGGCGGCAAGCCGTTGATCGAATGGACCATTGATGCCGCGCTTGCCGCCTCTAATCTGTCTCAGATTGTGGTGACGTCGCCAGATAAGGCGGTTTTGGCCCATGTCGAGACGCGTTATTTTAAGGACAAGGTCGTCGGCCTTACCCGCGACCCATCCCTGGCGGGTCTAAATACTCGGATTGAGGAAACGGTGCTTGATACCCTGCAGCGCGTGACCCAAACGTCTGAGCCTTTCGATTACGTTGTAACCCTGATGATCGAATCGCCGTTTCGTCAAGGAGCTGAAATTGATATGGCTGTGGATGTGCTGACGGTTTTTGACCTGGACAGCACGGTCAGCGTGCGCCCGGAGCTTGATGTTTTCTATCAGCACCATGGCGATGGTCTGGTGCCCGTTCGCCGGACGCCGCAATTGCGTCTTGAGCGCGAAGAACTTTATCGCGAGGCAGGGCAGATATATGCCACAAAATGCACAAAGCTGATGGATGGCAGCCGATTGGTCGATGGCCGTGTGGGGCATTTTGTGGTTCACGAGGCAACGGCCTTGCGTCTCACGTCCGAATGGATGTGGCAGATTGCAAATGCCGTGGCGCCAGGCATCGTGCAGGGCGATGGAAAGCTCGCGGTGTAGAGTTGATTTTCTCTAACAGAGAAAGAGGATAAAACAAAATGCTGTTCATCGCAGAAATAGGCATGAACCATAATGGCAATTTTGGTTTGCTGTACGAATTGATTCGCCGTGCAAAAGAGGCGGATGCCGATGTTGTCAAATTCCAGCTTGGCTGGCGGTGGAAAGAAGGCGAAATCAACCAGATCACGCCGGAAATCATCGGACAAATTATAAAAATCTCGGAATATTATGGCATCGAACCGATGCTTTCTCTGATCACGCGAGATGCGTTTGAAATGGCGAAGCCGTTCAATTTCAATCGCTATAAAATCGCGTCGCGTACGGTTAAGGATGACATTGACCTGGTGCGTGATGTTGTTGCCGAAGGCAAGGAGACGCTGGTCTCGCTTGGCATGTGGGAAGGGAGGGGGCTGCCGCTGGAAAAGGACACCGGCAAGGTGCGTTACCTGTTTTGCAAGTCGCTTTATCCAACAGCGCCCTGGGAACTGACGGACCTTCCAAAGGATTTTGATGCCTCGCCCTATGGAGGTTATAGCGACCACACCGTCGGAATTGAAACGGCTTTGCTGGCCATTGCGCGTGGGGCCCGCATCATTGAGAAGCATTTTACACTGGATAAATCAGATACGACCATTCGGGACCATGCCTTGAGTGCAACGCCGGATGAATTTGGACAATTGGTCTCGCTTGGGCGCGGCATTCGCCGGTGTCTGGACGTTGGTCAGTAATCGCATGCCCGCAATGCAATCTAGGAGTCGGCTTTGAGCAGTGATATAGGCGCCATTCGGACCATTGGCGAAGCGCTTCGGGAATCGCTCATGCCATTTCGCTGGTTGATTGGAGCGACGGTTATCCTCTCGGTGTTATTTGGTTTTAGCGCCATTGTTGGGATCACCGCCTTTGTGCCAGTCATTTCCATCATTGCAGGGCACGACCTGGGCCAGCTTGAAAAGATTCCTTATATCGGCCCGTTTGTTCTGTCTTTGTCGCAGGACAGGGAAATGATTTTCTACACGATGGTAGGGGCTATCGTGGCGATCAGCTTTGCCAAAGCGGGGTTGCAACTCATAACCTCTTTGGTTGAAGCCTATTCAAAGACAAAGGTCGATTCACTTTGGCAGCAGCGGGTATTGACCCGTTGGCTCAATGCGCCCTATCGGTTGCATGGCAGCGAAAGTGCGGGGCGTATTATGCATTTGACCAGCCGGGAGGTTGTTCAGATGAGCCTGGCAGCGCGTGCGTTCGTTCAGCTTGTATCGGGGATTGTGCAAGGCGGTATTGCGATGGCATTTCTGGCATTCGTCGCGCCGGTCGCATTGTTTGGCGTATGCCTAGTCGTTCTTTGCATCCTGGTGCCGCTAACCTACATCGTGCGGTCTGCCTACCGGGTTTCTCAGGAAAATGCCATGTTGGCAGGGAATTACATCAATCGAACCCATGAAGTCGTTAAGCGGATCGAGATGATTGACGTCTTTGGAACCGCAGAGCAGGAAAAGAAAGAGCTGTTCCACTTCTATAGCGAGTATCTGAAATCCTACCTCCGCCTTTATTTCAACAACGCGTTGTCCCCTTTTGTTACGCAGATCGCTCTGGCCATCATCATGGGCGGGCTCATGATATTTTTCTTCCGCCAGGGAGTTGGCCAAGAGACGTTGGCAACGGTGGTCTTGTTTGTTGGTGGAATGGTGCTCATTCATCCGCAGATTGACCGCGTAACCCAGGCGGCCACGACGCTTGCGCGGGTTGGTGCGGCATATGAGGAAATCCGAAAAGTGACCGGATTGCCGGCGCGGGAACCGGAACCATCCACGGCGGTTTTGATTCCGAATTTTGACCAATCTGCCGTGGCCATGGACGCGGTGAGTTTTTCGTACGAGTCGTCTGGCGACAGCACAAAAATTATTGACGACGTATCTTTCGATTTGCCCCCTGGGGGGCTCTATATGGTTTTTGGTCCAACAGGGGCGGGAAAGACGACGTTGCTGAAGCTGATGCAGCGTCTTTTAACGCCGGATAGTGGTGACATTCGCTACGGCGGCGTCAAATTTTCCGACGTGCCACAAAAGGCAATTCCGGAGACGGTTCTTATGTTGAACCAGGACCGGCCAACTTTCACTGGGACGATACGGGAAAATATCGTTTACGGCTTGAAGTCTCTTTCAGAGGAATCCTTGAATGATGCGGTAAGGCTTTCTGGTCTGGAGGAATTTCTGGACCGTCTGCCTTCCGGTCTCGATACGCATATTGGCAATGACGGATCGTTGCTGTCCGGTGGCCAGCGCCAGCGCATTGCGCTTGCGCGATTGATTGCTTCGTCGCCAAAGGTCATGCTTTTGGATGAGCCAACGAGTGCCCTTGACCGGGAAATGGAACATAAAATTATGGGCACGCTGTTCGAATTGCGTGATCGTGGCCACACGATCATCATGTCTACACACAAGGTTGAGCTATCTCCTTTTGCTGATAAGGTTTTATGGTTTGAGAATGGCAAGATCCACGTGGGGAAATTTGAAGACTTTTACCATTCGCTTGCAAAATTGATCCCACATGAGGGAATGCGCGATGCGCTTGCGTTCCCGTCATCGCAAAAAGACTCACGATAGACGCGTGGGTTCGGATACGGCCATGAAACCTGATTTAATTGGCACCGAGCTGCATCATGTGGCTAAGGAACTATTTCCGATTTGCCGCAGCATTACGGGGGGTGGTGTGCGCCAGACGCTGGATGTGTTGGGCCGCCGCTTTCGACCGTTTGAAGTTTCCGAAGTGTCGTCAGGAACACAGTGCTTCGATTGGACGGTTCCCGATGAGTGGAACATCCGTGGCGCGCGTCTGATCGGACCCGATGGTTCTACCGTCGTTGATTTTCAGGAAAATAATTTGCATGTGCTTGGCTATTCAGAGCCAATCGATATTGAAATTGAACTTGATGAATTGCAGCAACACCTGCATTCAATCGAGGCGCTTCCCGATGCGATCCCGTACGTTACCAGTTACTACAACAGAAATTGGGGGTTTTGCCTTCCCCATAGGCAGCGGAAGCAACTGTCTAAAGGCAAATACCGCGCCATAATCGACAGCACATTGGCCCCCGGCGCGATGACCCTTGGCGAATACATCCTTCCAGGGGAAAGCGCCGATGAGGTCCTGATTTCGTCTTATATATGCCACCCATCCATGGCAAATAACGAATTATCGGGGCCAATTGTGGCAAGCGCCATCGGCCGTTGGCTGGGTGAAAAAAAGCGTCGGTTTACATATCGCATCGCTCTCTTCCCGGAAACAATTGGTGCGATCGTCTATTTGCATCGCAATTTGGAGCAATTGAAGCAGCGTCTGATCGCCGGTTTTCATCTTTCCTGTATTGGGGATGATCGCGCCTATTCGTTTGTTGCCACGCCGAATGCGGATACATTTGCGGATCGCGTGGCAAGGCATGTCTATCAATCCATTGATTCGAGAGCGATTGAGTATGATTTCCTTGATCGTGGCAGCGATGAACGACAGTTCTGTGCGCCCAATGTTGCTTTGCCGGTTGTAACCTTAATGCGCTCGCGGTTTGGCAGCTTTCCAGAATATCATACCTCGCTTGACGATCTGAGCCTGGTGACACCAAGTGGTTTGGAGGGTGGCTTCCAGGCGGTAAAACGGTGCATCGAGTCAATTGAAGCGAACTGTGTTCCACGGGCTACTGGTATTGGCGAGCCACAGCTCAGGAATTATGGGCTGCGTTCCGATACCTCTGCTCGTGATCTTGACGATTATTTTCATCTTGTCAGCGATGTCCTTGCCTTTGCGGATGGCCGCCAAGACTTGCTTGGCCTAAGCGATCGTATTCGGCGGCCCATATGGGAGGTGATTCCGGTGATTGAACGTCTGGAATCCCATGGCCTCGTTGAACGTTTGCCGGTCGAGACGGCGGGTTGAAGGCGCGATGACTGGAGGCAATAGGGACGGCATGGGGGACGTTATCCAGGTTTACGTTGGGACCGATCGTTCGCAGGTGCTGGCGGTTGATGTTCTGGCTTATTCAATTCGCCGTCATACAAAGCAGGCTGTCGAAATTCACTCGATGCTTGATCTCGATATTCCGGCGCCACGGGATATCCGGCAAGGGCAACGCACAGGGTTTTCATTCGCCAGGTGGGCAATTCCCGAACTTGCCAGCCATCGTGGACGGGCGATCTACGTGGATGCCGATATGCTGGTTTTTCGCGATATCGGCGATCTGTGGAACGTGCCGATGGGGGGCGCTAAAATTGCTGTGCTGGAACCGCATCGCAAAATCGGCCGTAACGTTCGCGTCAATCATAATGAAACTTCTGTGATGGTGCTTGATTGTGCCCGCTGCGATTGGACGCTTCGGGGGCTGGTCGCCGGGTTGGGTGAAGCCTATGACTATCAGCAGATGATGTCGGGCCTTTGCTTTCTCGACGACCGCGATATTGCCCGGACAATTCCCGCAGACTGGAACCGGCTGGAATATTACGCATCAACAACCGGTCTGTTGCATTACACGCTTACCCCAACCCAGCCCTGGGTGTCGGCGCGCAACCCTCTCGCGCATTTCTGGATTGATGAGGTCCGGCGCATGATTGCAGATGGGGTTCTTGGAATTTCAAAGATAAAAGAGGAAATTGATCTTGGTTATTTTCGACCGTCCCTAGTGGTAGAAATAGAAGATGGGGCGATCAACCCCGAAGATGATCAGCAGATCGCACGGCTTGAAAAAATAGACCGGGAAGCGGGGTATATCCCACACCGCGTATTGCATGAATTTGACAAAAAGCGGGCCGCTGCCACGGCTGTATATGAACGCCAATTGGCACGTGACAAAGGCCTGCTATCCTATGCCCGCTGTGTGGGAAGTGAAATATTCTGGGCAAGTCGGAACAGGGCAGCTGCCTTGAAGCGCCGTGTATTTGACAGCTAAAGAACAATAACGCGTATGTGTGGTATTGCCGGTTTTCTCCGTAGCGACCTGGGCCCTGCCCAGGAATACTCCAGAGAGTTTGACGCGATGGTTGATTTGGTCGCAGATCGGGGGCCAGACACGCGAGGTGTCTGGATTGAAAATAACGTCGCACTTGGCCACCGGCGGCTGTCCATTCTTGATGTCAGCGATGCAGGTCGCCAGCCAATGCAAAGTGGCTGTGGCCGTTACCTCATTGCTTTTAATGGCGAAATTTATAATTTTCCAGAATTGCGCAAACGGTTTCTCGACCCTGCCGGGGTTGTCCTTAAATCCACCACCGATACGGAAGTATTGCTGGAAGTTCTGGCCTGCCTTGGGCCAGAGCGCGCGCTTCCACATATCAATGGCATGTTTGCTTTTGCCCTATGGGACCGGCGTGAAAGAAAACTTCATCTGGCGCGTGACCGAATGGGAATTAAGCCGCTTTATTGGGCGCGGCGCGGAAATTTTACCCTCTTTGCCTCGCAGCTTAAAAGCTTTGCCGCGCATCCTGCTTGGACGAAAGAACTTTCGGGCGTCGGCATTTGGGATTTTCTACAGCATACAAATATCGGCGAAGGCCGAACGGTGTTTGCCGAATGCTGGAAGGTAGAGCCGGGGCAGCATTTAATCATTGGGAACGACGGCCAGGTTGAAAAACACAATTTCTTCGACCTGGCGGCCATGGCACAAACCTGCAAGGAACGGGCAGGGGCATGGGGAAGCTACGAAGAAGCCGTGGATGCGCTGGACGCGACCCTGCAACAGGTCGTGCGCGACCAGTCGCGTGCGGATGTGCCGTTGGGGGCGTTTTTATCCGGCGGCGTCGATTCGTCTTTGGTGGTGGCGATGTTACGGCAGGACCGTCCGGTGCACAGTTTCTCAATTGGATATGAAGAACCGGAATATGATGAAAGCGGAGACGCCCGGGCGATTGCCAGCCATCTTGGAACGGAGCATACGGAGTTTATTCTTACCCCCAAACATGCGGCCGAGGTTATTCCGGATCTTCCCTCTATTTATGACGAGCCTTTTGCCGATCCGTCGCAAATCCCAACCCTGCTTGTTTCCAGGCTTGCGCGTGGTTCGGTTACCGTGGCGTTGTCCGGGGACGGAGGGGATGAATTGTTCGCTGGCTATGAGCGCTATGAGCAGAGCGTAAACATGTGGCGTGCAACAGAACATGTGCCGAAATGGCTTCGAGGCCCAATGGCTTGTGGGATCCGTGCGGTGCCACCGGCGCTTTGGAAGGCGCTGCTGCGGCCTTTTCTGGCGGATGCCAGCCGCAGCATGCCCTATTACGCAGATTTGTTGCGTGATCCAGGCATTGCAGCATATAGCGCGCGGGCAAATTACCTTGGGATAGGCCCGGCATGCGCGATGGCGCAGAATTATGCGGACGAAACTGAGCGGTTGTTCCGCACGGCTCCGGACATGGCAACCCCGCTTGATTCTTTGTTATATGTCGATCAGCGTCGCCGCCTGCCGGACTCGATGCTTACCAAGGTTGATCGTGCGAGCATGTCGGCAAGCTTGGAGGTCCGTGTGCCACTGCTGGACAACCGGGTGCTTGAATTTGCCTGGTCTGTTCCCCGTGATTTTTTAATCAGAGATGGTCGCCGGAAATCCTTGCTACGCGATGTTCTGGGCCGGTACGTGCCGCCACCTTTGTTTGAACATCCTAAAAAAGGATTTCATATGCCAATCAAGCTTTGGCTTGGCGGTGCGTTGCGGGAATGGGCCGAAAGCCTTTTATCGGATCGTCTAAAGACCGTTTCAGAATTTCTGGATCCGTCTGTCGTGCATGACATGTGGCGGCGTTATTTGAATGGCGAAAAGGACCTAACGCATCCAATGTGGGTTATTTTGATGTTTCTTGCCTGGCACGAGAAGCAGAATATTTCCCCGTCAGGGCGGGCTGGATAATGTTGAAAGCAGTAAAAGGTCAGCTTGTGGAAGCGGCCATAAAATTGGCGGAATTTACCTTCTCTATTGGTGGCAAAGAGCTGCTGCACAGTGTTGGACAACGGTTTATCCGAACGAGCCGGCTTGGGCTTGGCGTTTATCCCGTTGGGTTCCGACCCGAAGAAGTCGAATATTTTCGAGACAATCCCGAAAAGCATTTCGAGGCGATCCGCGCCTATGAGCAGGCGCTTATCGTTTCAGGCTCTGAAGATACCGACAATTTTGCCAAACGGACGCGCTATTTTATGCTCTACCAGCTTGCGCAAACAGCCTTCGACCGATTCGGAAGTGAAGGGGATTTGGCGGAATGCGGGTGTTGGCGTGGGCACTCCACCCACATGCTGGGGCGTCTTGCGAAAGCGAGAGGAGCTTCGCCATTTCATGTCTTCGATTCATTCGAAGGGCTTTCCGAATATGGCGAAAAGGACCAGGGCGGTCTGGCACCTGCGAATGCGCGGCTTGCCAATGCCCGCCGTCAGCATTTTGCAGCGGATATGGGGGGTGTGAGGACGACGCTCGCGCCCTTCGATTTTGTGCGTCTGTACAAAGGCTGGATTCCGGAACGTTTTCCGGAGATTGAAGATCGACGGTTCAAATTTGTTCATATCGATGTTGATCTTTATCAGCCTTATATCGATTCAATCGAATTCTTCTATCCCAGGCTTCTTGATGGCGGCATCATCGTCTTTGATGATTATGGTTCCGCTGGTTTTCCAGGAGCCCGCAAGGCCGTGGATGAATTGCGAGAGCGATTTAAACCAAGCCTAAGTCTTAGCTTTCCGCTTGGTGGCGGCGCATGGGTCAAGTGAGGCCGGATCTGGTGAGGGTGCTGAATTTATATGGCCCTGCTTATTCGGGCAGGTTGGGGAATCCCGACTTCGTTTTGCCTGCAAGCATGGAAGAGCAGGAGGCCTGGATAGGCCATGTTGCAGGTTTGCCGCCGCTTTTAGAAGGTGCTCAGCGTGATTTTATTACGGACTATCGAAATATTCTGGATGGTTTTGCAGCTGCCAATGGGAAATCAGATGCTTGTTGGTACAGCGCGCTAGGTTCAAGAAACACGCAAAATTCCTTCTTCTATCAGGGGCTGGAGCAGCTATGGCGTCTCAATCAGCACCTGACCAGGTGGGGCGAGGGTGGGGCTGCGCTTGGGTTGCTTGTTCCGGATCAAAATCTACTCGGACCCATTCGGGCCTTGGCACGTTCCCATGGAATAAAGACCCGGTTGCGAGACGGGTTCGCGCGCCACTGGCTTGACCCGTTGCGACGCCCATGGGGGGCGCTCCGCTACCTTCTCAAGCTGTGTGATTACGGGCGCGGCCATGGGGATTATGGGCCGAAGGGGAACGACGCGCTGATCGTTACCGTGTCGTCGGATGAACTGCTGCAACCGGAACGGTCCATTCGTGATTTTATTTTCGGTGAATTGCCATCGGACCTTGTAAAGGCGGGCTGTACGAACGTGATGCTGGCGCAACTGACAGGACAGATACAACCGGTGGCAGGACGTGCGCATGCGTTGCCACCGCCTCCAATTCGAACCTTTGTCGATCTTGCCCGCCTGGGTGATGTCTTTTTCGCTATTTTGCGTGCGGCTTCTTGGTGCCCGAAGATTGGCTTAATTAAAAGCAGTCTGGGCGTTCATGTCGCCATGCTGCTTCGGCACGACGCAAAAATATGCCGTTGGCGCGATCTGCCCACGGCATTTCTGTTGCGTGGGATTCTTGGCCGAATGCTGGATCAAAATCCACAGGCGGTGCTGGTGCATCCCTTTGAGAACAACGGTTGGGAGCATGCCTGCCAGAGTGCTGCGCAGGCCAGGGGGAGCGTGACGGTTGCTTTTCAACACAATGCTCTCGTGCCGTCCTCGGAAAAAATGTATGCCTCGCGTTACCGTCCCTGTCCCAACAGGATTGTTGCTATGGGGAAGGCTGCAAAGGCAATGTTGTGCGATACATTTGGTTACAGCGAAGCAATGGTTGATGTTGGTTATGCGATGCGGCAATCCGCCATCTACGACCATGTGCCAAAGACCGTTGCGCCAAAGAAGGTTCGCCGAATTTTAGTGCTGTTGCAAGGTGCTGCGGATTCGGTAGCCCTGATTAATCTGCTGGCCGATGCATTCTTAGACCAAGACGAATATTTGGTGACGCTTCGTCCCCATCCAGCCATTTCGCTTGCCGGCCAACTTCAAAAAACTAAACTGGCCAAGATTCGCTCGCCTTTTCGGGCAAGCAAGGAACGCGACCTTTATGTCGATATATTCAACCATGATGTGGCCGTGTCTGTCGGGTCGACGGCAGGCTGGGAGGCTGCTGCCCTGGGTGTGCCGGTTGTCCATGTGGATCTTGGAGGGGGGGCATCCAACAATCCGATGTTTGCTGAACCCGCCCTGTGCCGCACGGCAGGGGGTGCGAAAGAGCTAATCAAGGCATTGCGCGAAATTGAAAAGCTTAGTGCACATCAATTTAAGGCGGAAGCAGGTTGCGCGCGCCGGTATTTTGAAGAATATTTTTCCATGAAGACGGACGATGTTTTCAAGAGGGTCGTGGCTCTGCTTCAAGGCAGGAAAGAAGGCTAGAGCGTGCCAGAAATTAGCGTCATTATTCCGAGTTACAATCGTGCCACGCTGCTTGGGCGTGCGGTTGCAAGCGTTCAGGCGCAGGATTTTAAAGACATAGAGATTTTAATTATTGACGATGGGTCAACGGACAATACCCTGGAGGTTGTTGCCGGGTTGCAGGGAAATGAATCTAGAATTCGGCTGGTGCAACATTCCAAAAACCGTGGTGAGGCGGCGGCGCGGAACACCGGATTGCGGGAGGCCCGTGGGAATTTTATTGCCTTTCTGGATTCCGATGATTCCTGGATGGAAGGAAAGCTTCATCGCCAATATGCTGCATTGAAAGAAGCGGGCGCGGACACGGCGGCGGTCGTGACGGGCTATATCGCTGTTTCCCCGGACGGCACCCGGAATTATGTGGATGGCTGGCATTTTTATCACGAGATTTCGGTGCGCAACCTGCTGGTCAGGGGCTGCGCAATTGGCCTGGGGGGGTGCATGTTGATCCGCCGCAAGGCTGCGCTGGCGGCGGGGCCATTTGATGAAAACCTTCCTCTCTATGTCGATGTAGACTGGTTCTGCCGGTTCCTTGACAAGCACCGGGTGATTTCCATCAACGAGCCTTATACGGTTTATTACAAGGCATCCCTTCGTGACGGGACCTTTGTTGAGACGGCAGCAAAAATATTTGTGGAAAAGAACGCGGCGCTGATTGAACGCTTTCCACGCTCTGAACGTCGACTGATTTTTGCCCAGTTGCATGAAAATGTCGCGGTAAGTCACAAGGCAAACGGCAACCGGGGCGGCTTTCGACGCGCCTTAATAAGGTCGCTGATTGCAAACCCGAAACGCCGGCCCGGCGTTTATGTCGAGTTGATTGAATCTATCCTTGGCCTCAATCTACGACAGCCTATTTTGCACGCGCTCGGGCGTAAATCAGATGAAAACAGCGGGGACAGGATGCCATGATTGGTAGTCTTAGTGTGTCAAGCAAGGCGCTTTTAGCCTTTGCGGAAGAGCGGGGAATTAAACCTATCGGAACGTCGCCTGTGGAAGCGTTTGATGCCGTGGAGCCGGTTGACGCTGCGGGTTCGACACACGTTACGTTCTGCCGCTTTGACGACGACCGAGGCCGGCGCTGGCTCGAGGGAAGCGGTGCCGGCGCAATTTTTATTCTTCCGCACCTTGCCGAAGAAGCGCATAAGCGCCGCAACGCTTTGTACTTGCCTTGCGAAATACCGCGGTTCGAGCTGCTTCGTTTTATTGAACGTTTCTGGAAAGAGCCACCTTGGTGTCCGCCCAGTGGCCGCAATCCAGATATCCATGAATCTGCCCGGCTTGCCGACGATGTGCGCGTGGGGCCATTTGCCACGATTGGCCCAGACGTTGAGATTGGAAGCGGAACCGTGGTTGGCGCTGGCGCACATATTACGCATAGTTCAATTGGCCGCGATTGTCGGATTGGCAGCAACAGCATCGTTGGCGGGCCAGGCTTTGGTTATGAAGATGACGACCAGACCAAGGCGGTTGTTGAGTTTCCGCATATTGGCTGTGTCCGGATTGGCGATCGAGTGAGAGTGGGCGCAAATAGCACCGTTGATCGCGCTGCACTTGGCGAAACAGTGATTGAAGATGATTGCAAGGTTGATGCGGGTGTCCATGTCGGTCACAACGTCAAACTATGCAAGCGATGTAAAATTACAGCCCATGCCATGCTTGGGGGCAGCGTCGTGATCGGTTCCGACACCTGGGTCGGGCCTACGGCATCCATTCGGGACTGGCGGATTGTGGGGCAAAATGCTCTGATTGGCATTGGGGCCGTTGTCATAAAAGATGTGCCTGATGGTGCTACCGTTGTCGGCAACCCGGCGCGGCCAATCAAACGAACAACTCACCGTTACCGTTGAGGTGATGACTCTATGACCACAAATGTAACCGTGATTGCTGCACATCCGGATGATGAAGTGCTTGGGATGAGCGGGACGCTGGCCCGCCACCGTGCCATGGGCGACCGGGTCTGTATTTTATTTATGTCAGATGGTGTGACCGGGCGCGACGTTGTTTACGATCCCGTGAAGCGCGCCGACGAGATCGAGGCCCGCCGCAAGGCAGCGCAAGCAAGCGCCGATCTTATTGGCGTCGAATCCATTGAATTCGAGGGCTATCCAAACCTTCGTATGGACCGCGAGTCGCTGCTTGATGTTACGCAACGGATTGAGAAGCGCCTCGAGCGCTGGGATGCGGAGATCGTCTATACGCATCATGCCAGCGATGTGAACATCGATCACCGCGTTACCTTTGACGCAACATTGGTCGCGTGTCGGCCTGTGCCCGGTCGAAGCATCCGGTCCATCCGATGCTTTGAACTTGGTGCGAGTACCGATTATTCGGTGCCAACCCTTGGCCATCCGTTTGAGCCAAATCTTTTCATCGATATCAGTGATTATCTGGATATTCGCCGACAGATGATCGAATGCTATGATTTTGAAATGCGTCCTGCACCGTTCCCCAGGTCTCAGAAAATTCTTGATGCCAATGTGACTGTTCGGGGGTCCCAGGTGGGCCTTGATGCCGCAGAGGCTTTTATGGAAATTCGTCGCATCATTCGCTGACGGCAGCGACGTATCAGGGAAGCGTTCCATTACCGTTCCGCAAACAGATCCGCGCCGGCATTCAAATGTGGCAAATGGGCCACGGGTATTGTTTGTCGTTGGGGATCTTTTTCGAGGTGGTACAGCCACGCATTTAAAGATGCTTTCTTTGGGTTTGCGAGAACGGGGGTTCCGGCTAGAATTTTTTCTGCTTTCTGGCGGTGGCGAATTGACGGATGCTATTCGCAGCGCTGGAATCCAGGTGCATGAGCCTGTTTACAGACTTCCACCCAAGCCCAGCCTTCCAAAGCGGGCGTTTCGTCTGTGTGTGGTGATTGTTCAGTTTTGGGTGTTTCTGTTGCGCCATCGGTTCGATGTCGTGCATTTCTATTTGCCAGAAAATTATGCCCTTGGTGCGCCAATCGCGCTTCTTAGCCGCAGCAGAAGGCTTGTCATGAGCCGCCGGAGCCTAAATGGCTATCAGCAAAAATTCTATATTCTTGGCCGGATAGAGCGCCTGCTCCATCGTTGCGGTATCCCGGCGCTGGGGAATTCATGGCGTGTGGTTTCCCAATTGCGTGAAGAGGGCGTGCTGAAAGAACGGCTTGGATTGATCTATAACGGGGTTGTTTTGAACCCATCGCGATCGCAACAGGCCTCTCGTCGCCAGCTTGGCATAGAGGAGAAAAGCCTGGTGCTGTCAATTGTGGCGAACCTTATCCCCTATAAAGGCCACGTCGATTTGCTGGAGGCCTTGAATCTAGTGAAAGGAGATTTGCCAACCGGGTGGCGGCTTCTTGTCATTGGGCGTGACGACGGGATTGGCCAACAGCTGCAGCAAATGGTGGCGAGAATGGGTCTGACGGAGAACATTTGGTTCCTGGGGGTTTGCGACGATGTGGCTTCTCTTTTTGCAGCCTCGGATATCGGCATTCTGGCCTCCCATGAGGAAGGTTTCTCGAATGCTTTGATAGAGGGCATGGCATCCGGTTTGCCGATGATTGCAACGGATGTTGGCGGCAATGCCGAGGCCGTTTTGCACGATTTAAATGGGTTGATTGTTCCGCCAAAGGATCCCGCCGCACTCGCTTCAGCAATACGACGCCTGGCGATGGATAAAGCAGAACGCATTTCGATGGGGGCGGCCGGGCGCAGCCGGGCGCAGGAACTTTTTTCTGCCGATCGATGCATCGATCAATATGAGCGTTTCTATCGTGCCTATCTTGGTGGTGCCAAAGTTGGAGAAATTCCAGGGATTCGTGCCTACGATTAAGAATTAAGGGAAAAAGAGACTACGGACCGGGCCGGTGGCATCTATTTTTTGCCGCCGGCTTTCTCGTTAGAGGCAGAAGCCTTTCGCTGCTGCAGTTGGTTTCACCTATAGAGCCTGAATATCGGCTATATATTTTGCATGTCAGATTTTGATGTCATCATCATTGGGGCTGGGGCTGCGGGCCTGATATGTGCGGGCGAAGCGACCCGGCGTGGACGCCGGGTGCTGGTGCTTGATCGTGCAGAAAAGGTAGGGCAGAAGATCCGTATTTCTGGCGGCGGGCGCGCCAATTTCACTAATTTGCATGTCACGCCCGGAAATTATCTGTCTGACAATCCGCGCTTTTGTATTTCAGCTTTAAAGCGCTATCGCGCGCAGGACTTCATCGCGCTTGTCGAAAAACATAAGATTGCCTACCACGAGCGCGACCACGGACAGTTGTTCTGCGACGGGTCCGCCCAGCAGATTATTGAGATGCTGACCCAGGAGGCGCGCGGCATTCGCGTGCAGACATCCGCAAATGTGACGCGACTTTCAAAAGGTGAACGCGGCTTTATCGTGCAGACGAATTGCGGAATTTTCAGGGCCGGGTCTTTGGTTATTGCCACCGGTGGCCCATCCATTCCAAAGATGGGGTCCAGCGAATTCGGCTATGCCGTCGCCAGGCAGTTCGGGCTTAAGCTCGTTGAGCCGCGCCCCGGTCTGGTGCCGCTGACCTTTGATGCGGCGACGCTGGCAAAATTCGATGGATTGTCAGGCGTTTCCCTGAACGCGACGGTCGCACTTGGAAAAACGGCCTTCACCGATGCCCTGTTGTTCACCCATCGGGGTCTTAGCGGGCCAGCGGCTCTTCAGATATCGTCCTATTGGCGCAAAGGCGATGCGATCCGCATCGATTTTCTGCCCGGTATGGACGCGTTCGAATATCTGAAAAAGGCCAAGGGCGACCAGCCGAGGCGCGAGGCCGGCACAGTGCTGGCGCAATTTCTGCCCAAGCGCCTGGCGCAAAGGCTGGTTGCGCTGACGGCTTGTGGCCGTCTGGCCGAGACGTCCGACAAGGCGTTGCGCCGCCTTGGGGAAGACGTAAACGCGCATGCTATCCGGCCTTGTGGATCGGAGGGGATGCGCGTGGCGGAAGTTACCGTCGGAGGTGTTGATACCGCAGGACTGTCTTCAAAAACCATGGAGGCAAAATCCGTCCCCGGCCTGTATTTTATCGGTGAAGTCGTGGATGTAACCGGCCATCTTGGTGGCTTTAACTTTCAATGGGCGTGGGCATCCGGACATGTTTGCGGCCAGGTGGTGTGAGGCCGTGCTTGGCAGTTATGTTCGGCATCTGGTTTTCATGTCTTAGGCGTTTGGATTAAACCGTGACCAATATTTTCATTGATGCCGATTCCTGTCCGGTAAAAGACGAGGTTTTGCGGGTGGCCGATCGCCACAAGCTGCAGGTCTATGTCGTGTCGAATGGTGGGATACGCCCCAACCGGCATCCGCTGGTTGAAACCGTTATTGTTCCCGAAGGGCCGGACAATGCGGATAAATGGATTGCGGAACGGGCTGGGGGCGGCGATGTGGTTATTACCGGCGACATTCCCCTGGCGGCTAAATGCATCGCGGTAGAAGCGCGCGTGTTGCGTCACAATGGCGAGCCCCTTACCCCGGACAACATTGGCAACCAGCTTGCCATGCGCAACCTGATGACGGATCTTCGGGCTGCAAACCCGTTTCGTCAGGACAGTGGTCGCGCCTTTTCCAAGGCGGACCGATCCCGTTTTTTAAATGGGTTGGAGCGCGAAGTGCGCCTTGCCATGAAAGCGGTAACCTAACCCGCCGTGCGGCCCGGGGCAGGCTTTTGCGGCTAAAAACTCTGCCGCAGGGCAAGAAACAAATTGGTGTAATGCTGAACGGCGATTGTAACCTCCGGCATTCACGGACGGGTTTTCATCGGTTGGTTTATTCCCTGGGGAGTCGCCTTGAAGCGGTGCCTATTGGAACGCGCAGCCGGACTTTGCACCAAGCCTTTTTAATACCTTTGCCAATGGGCAAAAACCTGTGAAGGAGGCCTGGAACATGTTGAAGCCGACGAAGGCGGCCAGAAAGAACCAGTAAGGATGTATCAAAATACCAAGTGCGAGGCTCAGCAGAACCAGAAAACCAGCAATGGCAAATACCAGTCGATCGATGCTCATGGCTTCTCTCCTTCGTTTTCCGGCGGGTGGAAGGCATTGCCGGAGCGGGTTATTTAATCATTTAATACATATATTCGAATAATCGCATATTAATAACCTTATTTTTAGGCTTTCTTGCCAGTGCCACAGTAGAGATCGTGCAGAAGCGTAATCAGCTGGCGCGCAGGCGTGCTCACCAGGGCGTAGTAGATCGTTTGGGCTTCGCGCCGTGTCGTTACAATGTTGTCTTTGCGCAACAGGGCAAGCTGTTGGGAGGTGTTCGTTTGCCGAAGATCGAGAAGCTTGGCCAACTCCCCGACGCTCTTTTCGCCCTCGGCAAGCTGGCAAAGAATCATCAGGCGCTTCTCGTTGGCGAGGGAGCGCAGCAAATTGGCCACGTCATGGGCAGAATCTTCCAATTTTTTTAAATTCATACATGCGTATATAGTGCATTGCGAATATATAAAGCAACGACAAAACGAAGTGGCGTCAGAATGACGCAGCACTTCGTCTTATCGGATTGCTTTCATTGGCAAATCGATTTGCCGTGGTTCAACGCAGGTCGGGTTAATTCTGAAGGTAGACGACGTGGGTTTCGGTGTTTTCGTAAAGGCCATGTTTGCCATCCGCGCCGCCAATGCCAGATTGACGAACGCCGGCGTGGAAGCCCTGCATCGCTTCGAAATGTTCGCGATTGATATAGGTTTCGCCAAAGTTGAGCTCGTTACAGGCGCGCATCGCGGCCCCGATGTCATTGGTATAGATCGAGGAGGTGAGGCCGTATTTGGAATCATTGGCCCGGTCGATTGCTTCGTCCAGGCTGTCGAAGCTGTTGATCGGCATCACCGGCCCGAAAACCTCTTCCTGCATGATTTCTGAGCTTTGGTCGCAATTGCGAAGCACGGTTGGCGGGTAAAAGAAGCCCTTTCCGTCAACGTCCGTGACATTCCCACCGCTGACCAGGTCGGCACCTTCTTTGATTGCGCGCTGAACCATGTCGTGCGTCGTTTTCTGCGCCGCCCTGTTAATCATCGGCCCCATGTCGAGGTCCCGGGTCACGCCCGGATCCCCATATTTGGTTTCCTCCATTGCGACGGTAAATTTGGCAATGAATTCATCCTCGACGCGGCGATCAACGTAAACGCGCTCGGCACAATTACAGGCCTGGCCGGTGTTGATGACACGCGACGCCGTGACGGCGGCAACCGCTTTGTCGATATCGGCATCGGCCATGACAATTGCCGGGGCCTTGCCGCCAAGTTCCAGGTTGACCTTGGTGATGTTTTTGGCACACGCCGCCATGATCTGTGAACCGACACTGACCGAGCCTGTAAAGCTCACCAGGCCCACATCGGGATTGTCGCACATGGCATTACCGGTGGTGCGGCCCCCGCCATAGACAATGTTCACGATGCCCTTTGGCATATCGGTCTGGTCAAGCAAATCGGCAAAAATGGCCGCAGTATTTGGCGTATCCGTGCTGGGCTTCAGCACAATGGAATTTCCGGTAACCAAGGCGGGGCCAAGCTTGCGCGCGATCAGGAAGAAGGGGAAGTTCCACGGCAGAATGCCGGCGACGACGCCGATGGGTTGGCGGAAGAGAAAAATATTTTCGCCCGGGCGATCGGAATTGATGATTTCACCCTCGATCCGTCGCGCCCATTCGGCCATGTAGTCGATATAATCCGCAGCGAAGGCAATCTCGATCTCTGAAAGGGTCTGGACCTTGCCTTGTTCTTCGGTAAGCGTGCGCGCAAGCACCGGGATATTTTCGCGAATCTTTGCAGATATCTGACGCATGTAGTTCGCCCGTTCGATGGCAGGTAATTTTTTCCATCCCTTTTGGGCCGTTTTTGCAGCCGCAATCGCATCATTCACTGTTTCCGCCGATGAGTTGGGAACTTCGGAAATAACCACTTCAGTTGAAGGGTTAAGAACCGGAATCATGTTGCTCCCGGCCGCGTCAATGAATTTGCCGTTGATATAATTACGATGTTGCGTTGTCACTTTTTACTTCCTCCCGTTTATCTGCGCTTTAAGGCAGTTTGGATGCGCCGGAACGCGTCAGCTTATCCTTAATATGCTATGCAATGTGAATGTGTGGAACCCTAGCTTTTTCTGGGCTTTTCTTGACCCTGGAGCAGCTTGGCGTCTCGCTCGCATTTGCAGGTAATATCCTATAATACAGGACGCTCGCTAGGCTCCAAGCAAATGACCGGCTGGTTCGGTTTTGGACGTTCGTCAGCCCTTTCCAAAGGCATGTGCGCTTTCCAGGCGATTTTCCGGCCCCGAAATTGGTGTGGGGCCTGTTTTTATGAAGGATTTGAGAAGTTGGATATCCGTAATATTGCCATCATCGCCCATGTCGACCACGGCAAAACGACCCTGGTAGACGCGCTACTGCACCAAAGCGGCCTGTTCCGTAAAAACCAGCAGGTCGTCGAAAGGGTAATGGACAGCAACGATCTGGAGCGGGAACGGGGCATCACCATTCTTTCCAAATGTGCGTCGGTGGAATGGAAGGGCGTGCGCATCAACATTGTCGATACCCCCGGCCACGCCGATTTCGGCGGCGAGGTGGAACGTATTTTGGGCATGGTTGATGGCGTGCTGTTGCTGGTGGATGCCTCCGAAGGCCCCATGCCGCAGACCAAATTCGTTACCCAGAAGGCTTTGGCCCTTGGACTTAAGCCCATCGTCATCGTCAACAAGATTGACAAGCCCGATGCCAGACCCGATGCCGTCCATGACGAGGTCTTTGACCTGTTCGCTATTCTTGATGCCAACGAAGAACAACTGGACTTTCCCATCCTGTTTGCATCGGCCAAGCAGGGCTGGGCGTCAGAGGATTCGGCCGTTCGCAGCGAAAATATGGCCTGCCTGTTCGATAAGGTCCTGAGTCATGTCCCATCCCCAACGGTTGATGCCGATGGCCCCTTCCGCATGTTGGTGACGGCCATTGAAAGCGACCCTTACCTCGGTCGGGTGCTGACCGGGCGCATTGCATCGGGTTCGATTTCTGCCAATGTCACTGTCCAGGCCCTTGATCGGGATGGCAACAAGGTAGAGCAAGCGCGCGTTACCAAGGTGCAGGCCTTTCGCGGGCTAGCCCGTGCCGAGCTGGAAACGGCCTACGCCGGTGACATCATCTCCATCGCTGGCTTGCCGACGGCGACCGTCGCCAATACGCTGTGCGATCTTGACGTCACCGAGCCGATCCTGGCCGAACCAATTGACCCGCCAACCCTGGCGATGGTGTTTTCCATCAATGATTCGCCGATGGTCGGACGCGACGGCAAAAAAGTGACGTCGCGCGTTATCCGGGCGCGGCTGATGGCGGAAGCCGAAGGCAACGTTGCCATCCATGTGCGCGAAGCCGAGGGTGGCAATGGCTTTGAGGTGGCGGGCCGTGGCGAGTTGCAGTTGGGCGTCTTGATTGAGACGATGCGGCGCGAAGGGTTTGAACTGTCTATCAGCCGGCCTCGGGTGCTGACCCATGAGGACCCGGACACCGGGAAGACCCTGGAGCCATTTGAAGACGTGCTGGTCGATGTGGATGAGGAATTTTCCGGTGTTGTCGTTGAGGCAATCGCGAAGCGCAAGGGCCGGATGGAAGAAATGCGCCCATCTGGAGGCGGCAAGGTGCGGATAGGCTTCGTTGCGCCCTCAAGGGGGCTGATCGGTTATCACAGTGAATTTATGACCGAAACCCGGGGTACCGGTGTCATGAACCGTGTGTTCCGGGAATATGCCCCCCATGTTGGACCGATTTCCGGACGCCACAACGGCGTTTTGATTGCGAACGCCGGGGGCAACAGTGTCGCTTATGCGCTGATGAATCTGGAAGGTCGGGGCGCGATGTTCATCGATGCCGGTGTGCCTGTCTATGAGGGCATGATTATCGGTGAAAACAGCCGTGGCAACGACCTTGAGGTCAACCCCATGAAGTCCAAACAGCTGACCAATATCCGGGCCTCTGGTACCGACGAAGCGGTGCGTCTGACACCGGCGCGCCACATGTCGCTGGAACAGAACATCGCCTATATCCAGGATGATGAATTGGTGGAGGTCACGCCCAATAACGTTCGCCTGCGCAAGCGCGCGCTGTCTGCGAATGAAAGAAAACGCCAGTCCAGGAAGGGTGTCGCCTAGAGAAATCGCCGCCTGTCGGGTGGGCTGACTATCTGCTTCCGCCTGTCATTGTGGCAGGTAAACCTTAAAAAGGAGGACGCCTACGATGAAGCATCTTGTTTTGGTTCTAAGCGACCCCACCGAAGGGCAGGAAGAAGAATACGACCGCTGGTATGAAGACCTTCATCTGGACGAGGTGCTGGCCACGACAAATTGGAAAAGTGCGCAGCGTTTCGTTCTTAAGGACCAGTTGTGGAATAAAAGCGCCCACAACTATCTTGCGATGTACGAGGTCGAGGCGGACGATCCCAAGGACGTGTTGCGTCAGCTAAACGCAACGCGCACCAAGCGTCAGCAGAGCACGTCCATCGATATAGACAAGACGGCCGTCTGGGTGTTTTCCGAGACCGGCCCCAAGCACGAGAAGCCGTAGGGCCCCACGTAACCTGGCTGCGTCACCGCTTCTTTAGAGGGCGGGGTAGTCCGTGTACCCCTTTGCGTCACCGCCGTAGAACGTGTTCGGGTCCGGCTCGGCAAGTGCCGCCCCCTTTGCCAGTCGGGCGACCAGGTCGGGGTTTGAGATGAAGGGCCTGGCAAAGGCGATGAGGTCGGCATTGCCTTCGGCGATTGTTTTGTTTGCGCGTACGCTGTCATAGCCGCCATTGGCCATGTAGATACCGTCAAAGGTCCGGCGTAAGGCTGGCCAATTGAAATGCGCGCCTGCCTCTGGGTCAAGCAGATCGCCTTCGAGCATATGAAGATACGCAATTTTCATTTCACCAAGGGCTCTGGCGACGTAAGCAAAGGTCTTTTCGGGGAAGCTGTCGGCAATATCGTTGAAGGAATTGGTTGCTGACAGGCGCACGCCCACCCGTTCGGGTCCCCACACGCCGGTGACGGCCTCCGTCACTTCGAGGAGAAAACGCGTCCGGTTTTCGATTTTCCCGCCATAGCAATCGTTGCGCAGATTTGTTTTGTCGCGCAGGAACTGGTCCAGCAGATAGCCGTTCGCAGCGTGGATTTCAACGCCGTCAAAGCCGGCGGCAAGCGCACGCTCGGCCGCCGCGCGGTAATCTGCAACAATGCCCGGGATTTCGTCCGTTTCAAGGGCGCGTGGCGTTACGAAGGGCTTCATCCCCTCAAACGTAACAGCTTCGCCGGCCGGTTGAATGGCGGACGGTGCCACCGGAAGCGCGCCATCGGGTTGCAGGGAAGGATGCGAAATGCGTCCGACATGCCAGAGTTGAAGAAAGACGCGGCTGCCTTCGTCGTGAATGGCCTGGATAACCATTTTCCAGCCTTCGGCCTGCGCATCGGAATGGATCCCCGGCGTTCCCGGATAACCGACGCCCTGGGGGGAAATCTGGGACGCTTCGGTGAGGATGAGCGGCGCGGTCGCGCGCTGACGATAGTAAAGCGCGTTCAGTTCCGTCGGCACATTGCCGGGCCCAGCCCGGTTGCGCGTCATCGGTGCCATGACGATACGGTTTGCAAGCGCGTAGGGACCAAGTTGAAGTTTCGAGAAAAGGGCGCTTAAACGTTCCGTCTGTGGCATAGGTCTGTTCCTTCGGGCTCTGATTGTTGCTAGGTTTTTTCTTCGCCAAGGGCGTCGGCGGTTGTCGGAATGTAGTCGAGGGGCAGGGCCGTCGTGTATTTGATCTGTTCCATCGCGAAGCTTGAACTTACCTCGGACAAAGGCACTTTTTCAATCAGCCGCTTGTAGAAAGCATCATAGGCGGCAATGTCAGGCACGACAATGCGCAGCAGGTAATCCACCTGGCCGCTCATGCGATAGAACTCGGTGACTTCCGGCATCTCGATGACGGCATCTGCAAATTGTTTGAGCCAGGATCGGCTGTGCTGGCCCGTCTTGATGGAAAGAAAGATGGTTACGCCGACGTTCAGCTTCGTTGCGTCGAGAAGTGCGACGCGGGCGCGAATAACGCCACTTTCTTCCATCTTCTGAATGCGTCGCCAGCAAGGGGTCGCAGAAAGGCCGACATGGGCGGCAATGTCGGCAAGCGGCATCGTTGCATCCTTCTGTAGACAGCCGATGATCTTGCGGTCGATCGTGTCCATGGAATGCCCCTTGACAAAAACGTTAGATTGAAAATTAGAAATAATTTCTACATATATAGGAATTAATAGTATTAAATACTAAAAAAGTAACATAATAGACCCTATCACGAAAAAGTTTTCTAATATTTTTCAGTTCCCTGCTTGTGCAGGGCTTTCGAATTCGCTAAATCCAAGGCAACGCGGCGATGGGCCCCCGTCCGGATAGGTGGTGCCCTTGTTGCTTTGCGGGGGGTCTCACGCGGTTGGATCCATTTTGGACAGGAAGAAGCAGATGACAGGGCAGGTCGTCACGGCGAACCATTTACGCGATGGCGATGTTGTTTATCTGGCCGAAGATGGCCAGTGGACGCCATGGCTCGATCAGGCAAGCGTTGCGGAAACGGACGCGGCCCTTGAACGGCTTTTGAAGCTTGCGGAGGAAGCGGAAGGCGCGTGCAAGGTCATTAGCGTTTACGCAATGCCGGTTGGACAAGGCCCGGCACCGTTGGATGCCTTAAGCGCCCGCGAGCGTATCCGCGCGAAAGGGCCAACCACGCGATCCGACCTTGGCAAACAGGCCGATCCCGGCTTTGCGAAGCAGGCGTAACCAGAATGTACCAATATGATAAATTCGATCACCGGATGGTTCGCGACCGCGTTGAACAGTTTCGCGGCCAGGTTGCGCGACGGCTGAAAGGCGAGTTGACGGAAGAGGAATTCCGCCCCTTGCGCCTGATGAATGGCCTTTACCTGCAATTGCACGCCTACATGCTTCGGGTTGCGGTTCCTTACGGAACGCTTTCCTCTGGGCAGTTGCGCATGTTGGCGCATATCGCACGGAAATATGACAAGGGCTATGGGCATTTCACGACTCGCCAAAACATTCAGTACAACTGGTTAAAGCTTCAGGATGTGCCGGATATTCTGGCCGACCTTGCTTCTGTCGAGATGCACGCGATCCAGACGAGCGGCAACTGCATCCGCAACGTGACGGCAGACCAGTATGCCGGCGCATCGGCCGATGAAATCGAAGATCCACGCGTTTATGGAGAGATCATTCGCCAATGGTCGACCCTGCATCCGGAATTTTCCTTTTTGCCGCGTAAATTCAAGATTGCTGTGACGGGGGCGCCCCATGATCGCGCCGCTGTGCGCGTGCATGACATCGGGCTGCACATGCGCCGCAACGAAAAAGGCGAGACGGGATTCGAGGTTCTGGTCGGCGGCGGATTGGGGCGGACGCCGGTAATTGCCGTGACGATCCGGGATTTTTTGCCGAAAGGCGACCTGCTTTCCTATCTTGAAGCCATCCTGCGCGTTTACAACCAACTGGGCCGCCGGGACAATATCTATAAGGCGCGCATTAAAATCCTTGTTCAGAGCACCGGCGCCGAGCGCTTTGCCGAAATGGTCGAGACGGAATGGGCGCAGATACGCGATGGTGCGCTGGAACTGCCGGAAGACACGATTGCGCACATTGAGACTTTTTTCGCACCGCCGCCTTATGAAACCCTGGCGGTGCCGGTGCCGGCGTTTGAGGCAAAGCGGTTTGAAGACCCTGCCTTTGCCGCCTGGTGCCGCACGAGCTTGGCGTCGCACAAAACTCCCGGTTATGGGATCGTCAACATTTCCCTGAAAGGGATCGGCGAAGTCCCCGGTGACGTAAGCGCCGACCAGATGGATGCTGTGGCCGATCTGGCCGAACGCTACAGCTTTGGCGAATTGCGTGTGACCCACGCGCAAAATCTTGTTCTTCCCCATGTCAGGCTGGCGGATTTTGCTGCGGTCTGGCAGGCGCTGGCAGCGGTTGGTCTCGCTACGGCGAATATCGACCTGATTACGGATGTGATCTGCTGCCCGGGGCTGGATTACTGCAATCTGGCAAATGCGCGTTCTATCCCGATTGCTCAGTCCATCAGTCGGCGTTTTGAAGACCTGGATCGCCAGCACGATATCGGCGAACTGAAAATCAAAATATCAGGCTGCATCAATGCCTGCGGCCACCATCACGTTGGTCATATCGGTCTGCTGGGCGTCGATAAGAAGGGCGAAGAATTCTACCAGATAACCCTTGGTGGCAGTGGCGAGGAGGATACCGCCATCGGCAAAATTGTCGGGGCGGCCTTTGCGCGTGACAAGGCTGTCGACGCGGTGGCGAAGATTGTTGAAATCTACCTTGCCTGCCGCCAGGACGGCGAACGCTTCCTCGATACGTACCGTCGGGTCGGGCTTGGGCCTTTCAAGGAGCAGCTTTATGACGCTCGTTAGTCGAGAGGGGGTTCTGGACGATCCCTGGGTGTGCGTCGCGGACGACGCGGCGTTGCCCGATGCAGGCGCTGTGATCGTCAGCCTGGAACGCTGGCAGCAGGACCGTCAAGCGCTTCTTGCCTGGCAGGGCCGTCTTGGCATTCGCCTGGCGAGCGATCAACCGCCCGAAGTAATTGTCGAAGACCTTGCCCGTTTCGATCTCGTGGCCCTTGAATTTCCAAGATTCGGGGATGGTCGCGCCTATTCCTACGCCCGGATTTTGCGGGAGCGTTACGGTTTTACGGGAGAATTGCGCGCCGTCGGCGAGGTGCTGCGGGATCAGTTGTTCTTCATGCTTCGTTGCGGCTTTGACCGTTTTGAAGTGCCGGACCAGGCGAAGGCCGAGGCATGGATGGACGCGTTCGAGGAAATCAGTGTCGTTTATCAGCCGGGCGCGGATGGCCGGCCCTGGGTGCCCGCCCTGCGGCGCTAGCCGTTAGCGACTATCTTCGCCGCGCGGCGTTTCTTCGGTTTTCGTGCGACGTTTCCAAATGCGTTTTCCCTCAATCGCATGCCAGGCGAAAAGGGCGCCTCCGCCCAATGCCAGTTCGCGCACGCGCTTGGCAAGGGAAACCGCCAGGCCGACTTCCGGTGTTAGGCCGAGAAGCGGGGCGAGAAGCATAAAGCCACCTTCCTGTACGCCAAGCCCCCCCGGTATGAGAAAGCCGGCGCTGCGCGCGGCTTTTCCAAGGCTTTCGAGAATAAGTGCGTCCCAGATGCTGACCGGGTAGCCCATGAAATAAAGGATAAGCCACACTTCGCCGGTGCCGGCGAGCCAGGAAAGAAAATGATAAAAAACGCTGTTGGAAAGGGCGCGTGGCGATCGGTAAATCGTCTGAATTGCCTCATGTAGGCCACGCAACTCGCCAAGCGCCAGCCATTCCAGTTGCATGTTTTTCGTCAGCTTGTTGCAAAAGTTTTCGATGACCTGGAAAAAGCCGACCCTCTGAGCTAGGAAAAACCCAAAGAGCATGGGCAAGATCATTAAAAGAGCAAGAAACATCCAGAAAAGGGTTTCCTCCTCGCGGCCGCCAAGCGTAAGGAAAAGAAGCCCAAGCCCGAAAAATGTGAACAGAAACTGGGCCAACACCTCCATCGTGAGGCTGACGATTGAACTTCCCCCGGCAACGCCGCCGGGAACGCCAAGAAACGTAAGAAGGCGCGCACCGACAAAGTCGCCGCCGATTTGGGCGACGGGAAGCAAGTTGTTGATCCCTTCGCGTATCCAGCGAACGCCGATCACGTGCAGAAGCCGGGTCGGGCAATCGGCAATCAAACTTTGCCAGGCCTTTGCCGAAAAGGTGAGGGGGATTGCGTGGAAAAGAGTGGTAAAGAGAAGCCCCCACCCGGCGGCGGCAAGGGCGCCAAAAACTTCTGCGACGCCACGGTAGACGACGAGAAAGACAAGCGTCGTCAAACCGGCAAGCGCCGTAAGGATCAGCCATTTCTTCATGGGGGCTCCTTATGCCGGGGTCCGCCGGGGAAGACAAGCCTGGGTCACGGTTTGCATGGGAAAAAAGGGGAATGGAAAAAGAGAAAATGTGGCGAATTTCGGTCGAATCTCTTCTGTGGGCCTCTTTTTCAGGCCGTTTTGGGGCTTCTCAGTGATCCCCCCTGTTTTCGGCTACTTGTAACGTTACTCATACTTGAGGCATCCTAGCCAGTGCAATTGCAATGATCGCATCGCTCCGGTTCTGCGGGGTGGCGACAAAGGGGGAGAGTAACGTTCGATGTCATTGAAAAAGAAAATTTCCGTGAAGAGTGCTGTTGTTTTAAGCGCGACAGTTCTTCTGGCGGGTGCCATGGCAATGGCCAGTCCTGCCGCTGCGGGAAATAACCCGTGTGCGGCGAAAAACCCGTGTGCGGCGAAAAATCCGTGTGCGGCGAAAAATCCGTGTGCGGCGAAAAATCCGTGTGCGGCGAAAAACCCATGTGCGGCGAAAAACCCATGTGCGGCGAAAAACCCATGTGCAGCGAAAAACCCATGTGCAGCGAAATAGCGGCTAAAATACGTGTCTTCGCATGAAGAAAAAGGGCGTCGAAACATTCGGCGCCCTTTTTTGTTCTTCCCTGTGCTTTCGTCAAAAGCCGGAATCCGGCCTTTTCAAGAACGCCAATTCTTCCTTCGTGCTTTTCCGTCCCAAGATTGAATTGCGGTGGGGAAAGCGACCGAAACGCTCAATAATTTCAGCATGCCTCTTTGCATAGTCCAATGAGGTGGCGTTTCCGTTTGCCTCGAAAAGGGCGATGCATTTCTGCTGGTCCGCTGGGTTTTCGCTATGCATGTAAGGAAGATAGAAAAAGCTGCGTTCGACGGGAGGGAGCGCTTGATCGAAGCCGTTTTCAAGCGCCTGTTCGGCCGTTGCTCGCGCCTTTCCATCCGTGGCAAAGGCGCGGGCCGTATCACGGAAGAGGTTGCGGGGGAACTGGTCGAGGAGGAGGATGAGGGCAAGCGCCCCACGGGCCGTTTTCGAGAACTCGTCACGCTTGCCGGCAGCGGCCAGTTTCGTGTCGTTCAGGAACTGCCCGCGGATTTCCTGATCGAAGCCAGGGTCCGGTCGGTACCATAACTTCCGTGCCGTCGCCTGGCCGGCGGCGTCCTTCTCGGAGAACCAGAAATCAAGGATTTCTTCGACCCGCTTGCCCACTTCCATGCTGCCTCTTTTCGCGTTCCTGAATACGGAGTATAATAAGAGATTGCCAACGCAGCAGGGGCCGCTATTCATTTTAGGACGTTGGCAGCAAACAGGGGGCCATATAGATGACAGGTTCAAGCGAAGTTGTAAGCGAAGCCATCGGTGTTTTTCACTCCGTTGAATGCCTGGAATCGGCGGTTGAGGACCTGCAGGACGCCGGGTTCAACCGGTCGGAGTTAAGCCTGCTGGCCCATGACGAGGTCGTCGAGAAAAAGTTCGGTCATGTTTATAAGAAGGCCGAGGACGCGGCTGACGATCCCGAGGCTCCGCGCACCGCGTGGGTTTCGAGAGATTCGGTCGAAGTGGGGGAAGCAGCCCTGGTCGGGGCCCCCCTCTTTGTCGCAGCCCTTGTCGCGGGTGGCGCCGTCGTCGCGACGGGAGGCGCCCTTTTACCTGCGGCCGGCGCGGCGCTGGCAGCCGGTGGTTTGGCCGGGACCTTCGGAGGGCTTGTGGCGGGGGAGATTGGCCAGGAACACGCCACGCATTATGAGCAGCAGCTTGCACGTGGCGGAATTTTGCTTTGGGTCCATCTGCGATCCCCAAAGGATGAACAGAAAGCCATCACCATCCTGAAAAAGAACCAGGCGGATCACGTGCGTGTGCATGAAATCGCCGCCAGCGCGTAACGTTCTTCACACCGTCGTAAATCGGGAGGTTTGGAAAACGGTTGAGCAGGGCTGGGACGCTGGCTATGCTTTGTTCCGTTGGATGTCCCATCGGCAAGATAGGCGGAAAACGCAGGTGCGAAAATAAAAAACGAAAGAAAAATAAAAGAAAAACAAAAAGCAAGTAAGGGTCTGTCTGGGGGGAAGCCGGTTTTATGGGGTTGCTCATCAATGTCGACAATGGCGGCACGCTAACGGATGTATGCGTTGTTGATGGGCCGGATGTCTACCACGCGAAAACGCTGACGACCCCTTACAATCTAAGCAAATGCTTTTTTGAAGTCCTGAAGGAAGCATCAAAACAAATCTACGGCGAAGCACGGCTTGATAAGCTTTTAAACAATGCTGAAAGCATTCGTTACTCAACGACCCAGGGTACGAACGCCGTTGTCCAAAAAATTGGCCCACGCCTTGGTCTGATCCTGCGCAAGGGAAAGACGGCCGCTTTTCTCCGCAAAACCGAATCCGAAGTTCAGATGTTCGACGTGCTTGTTGGCGACCGTCTGGCGACCCTTGATTGCAAGCTGAAAGGCGAGGATCTGGAGGAGATGGTTGTGGGCGAGGTCAATCGCCTTATCTCGAAGGGCGCGAACCGGGTGGTGGTCAGCTTTGGCGGGGCGAACATGGTCAGGGACGAGACGCGCATCAAGCGCATCCTCCTGCAACGCTATCCGCGTCACCTTCTTGGTGCCGTGCCCGTCCTTTTCTCCCACGAACTTATCGACGATGGGGACGACCGACGCCGGACCTGGACCGGGCTTCTGAACTCCTTTCTTCATCCGGCGATGGAACGCTTTCTCTACAACGCAGAGAACCGGCTTCGCGACCATCGAACGAAGAATCCGATGTTAATTTTCCGCAACGACGGAAACTCGACTCGAATTGCAAAAACCATTGCGCTGAAAAGTTATGGTTCCGGGCCCCGTGGCGGTATGGAGGGTGCATGCGCCCTTATGCATCATTACGGAATTAAAATGGGCGTCACGATGGACATCGGTGGCACAACGACGGACATCGGCCTTGTTGAAAAGGGGGCTATTCGAGAAAAGCGTCGTGGCAAAGTCGAAGAAATCCCTGTTTCCTTTCCGTTGAGCGATCTCGTCAGCATTGGCGTTGGCGGCGGTTCGATTTTCCGCGCCAAGGGAAAAACCATCGCCGTCGGCCCGGAAAGCGTCGGCGCGGCACCCGGCCCGGCCTGCTTTGGCCGCGGCGGTCAGGAGGCAACCAGCACGGATGCCTATCTTCTGATGGGCATTCTGGACCCGGCCTCCTATTTTGGCGGCGGTTTTTGCCTGGACGTGGATCGTGCGCGCGCCGTTATCGATGGAAAAATAGCAGACCCCCTGGGCAAAAATCTGGATGCGGCCCTGCTAGCCATGGACCGCGTCTATGAGGAAAAGATCGCAAAGGCGATCGCGCGTTATGTGAAGAAGCCAGCCGCGACGACGTTGCTGGCATTTGGCGGTGCGGGCCCCATGAATGCCTGCGGCATTGCTGAGCGTGTCGGCATACGGGAAGTCCTGATCCCCCGGATGGCGTCGGTCTTCAGCGCCTTTGGCATTGGTTTTAGCGACATCGCGCATTCTTACGAAGTGGCTCTATCAAAAGTGACGAATGCCGATTTGAAGGCAGTTTCTTCGAACCTTATGGAACGTGCCAAGCGCGACATGTTTTCCGAGGGCATCGACATCGCGCGATGCAAACGCGCATTTGCGCTGGAATATTCCCTAAAGGGTGCGGAAATCCGAAAGCCGCTTGCCAATTCACCGCGTCTGCCAAAAAACATGAAGGGAGCGAAAGACGTACGTTTGCATCTACGCCTTTCAAAGGCGGTCCCCCATTGTGATTTGAAGAAGGCGAAAGGCAAGAAGACGTTTGCGGCAAAACGGGACGGTACCCGTCGAATTCTGTCCGCTTCGGGCATAAGAGAGGACGTCCCCGTCTATCGTCTGGAAAAATTACGTCCCATGATGACAGCGGAAGGACCCGCAATTTTAGAGGAAGCCTTTTTCACCTGTCGGGTGAAAGAGGGTTGGACCATGGATGTGAATGAAAACCACGACGTTTTTCTACGCCGCACAGGAGGTCGCTCAACATGATAATTCCAATGACGGAATATTTGGCGATTGATCTGGAAACCGAAAAATGGCTTTGCCGACGCTGCGATCACGTCATCGGGTCGGCGCGCAAGAATTACAAGGAAGGGTTGCTGGTTTACGATCGTAATCCTAGGGAAATTCACCGGCCGATCCTTGATGAGAAGCATTACGAATTTACCTACGCGCCGGATCCGAAATGGGTCCGGATTCTTGAATATTATTGCCCGAGTTGCGGTGTGATGATGGAGGCGGAATACACGCCTCCGGGGCACCCGCCAATCCACGATATGGAATTCGACATTGACGCCTTGAAAGCGCAATGGAAGGCGCGTCCCAAGGGGGCGGCGCCGAATTTGGGTCCGGATACCTCGCCAAGGGATGAAGGGCATCACGGCCACGGCGCGGAGAAATAAGGACGATGCGTAGGGTTTCTGTCGACATCGGGGGAACGTTTACGGACTGCTTTCTTGTCTGGGACGGCGAATACATTGAAGCAAAGGCGCTGACGACCCATGAAAATCTGGCGCTTGGCTTCATGGAGGCGCTGGAGAAGGCCTATACGCGCCTTGGGCTTGATCTGGACACGGTGCTGTCCAAGGTTGATTCCGTTCGTTACGCGACGACCCTTGGCACGAACGCCCTGATCCAGCGCAAGGGGCCGAAAGTGGGCCTGCTGGTGACCGCCGGTTTTGAAAGCACGGTGCCGTTGAGCCGCGGTCGCGGCTATGGGGAAGGGCTTGATTTTCTACACCAGGCCGATTTGGCGAACGCCCAACGGCCGGAGCCCCTGGTGCCGGTGCCGATGATCGCCGGTGTGCGTGAGCGCATCGACTACAAGGGAAAAATTGTCTTTCCCCTGGACGAGACGGACCTTCGCCATCAGATACGCCGGCTTGTGGACCGTGGCGCACAGGCCTTCGTCGTTGCCTTCATCAATTCCGTCGTCAATTCGGAGCACGAGCGTCGGGCGCAGGAAATCCTGCTTGAGGAATATCCCTCGCACATGCTGGGGTCGATGCCGGTTATCCTCTCCCACCTGGTTGCGGGACGGAAAGGCGAATATGTGCGTACGTCTTCCTGCATTATGGATGCTTTCCTTCACGAGGAAATGTATTTCGGGCTGAGTTCGCTTGAGATGAGCCTGCGCGAGCACGGCTATATGAAGCCGATGCTTGTGATCCATAATTCCGGCGGCATGGCGCAGTTGAATTCGACCGATGCGCTTCAGACAATTCATTCCGGCCCGGTTGCCGGCATCGCCGCTTCCGAGCATCTGGCCGAGGAAATGGACCTGGGCGACATTGTCTGCACGGACATGGGCGGGACCAGTTTCGATATCGGGATCGTCGTTCGTGGTGGCATCAAGCATTATGACTTCAATCCGGTGATCGACCGCTGGCTGGTCAGTGTGCCGATGGTGCATCTTGTAACCTTGGGGGCAGGGGGTGGTTCCGTTGCTCGTTATGAGCGGATGTACAACACCGTGCAGGTGGGGCCGAAAAGCGCGGGTTCGGACCCGGGGCCTGCCTGCTACGACCGTGGTGGCATGGACCCGACCGTGACGGACGCCGATCTGGTGCTCGGCTATCTGGATGCGGACAATTATGCCGGTGGCAGCATCAAGTTGAACCGCAAGCGTTCGGAATTTGCTATTCGCGAAGCCTTGTGCGAGCCGCTGGGCATTTCCGTCATTGAGGCCGCAAAACTTATCAAGCAGCGCGTCGATAACAACATGGTCAACGGCATGGCCCAGGAGCTTCGCGCGCGCGGGTACGACCCGCGTCGGTTCACGATGCTGGCCTATGGCGGCAATGGACCGCTTCACAGCTGTGGCATTGCCAGCATGCTGGGGATCGACAAGATTCTAGCACCACCCTTTACGGCTGTTTTTTCGGCTGTCGGGGCCGGCAACATGCACCAGATGCATATTCACGAACGTTCCCTTTTCATGAATATCTACAACTCGAACACGCGCCACCTGTTCGACGATTACGATGCCTTTAACCGCACCGTCGAAGAGCTGGAAGTGCTTGGTAGGCAGGATCTTCTACGTCAGGAAATGAAGCGCGAGGACATTCATCACCGGCTTGAGCTGGACATGCGTTATGGCAATCAGCTTGTTACGACGACCGTGGTGGCGAACGTCTCGCGTTTGAATAACATTGAAGACGTGATGTCGATCATCAATCAGTTTTCGGCCGATTACGGAAAACGGTTTGGCGAGGGCAGTCAGGCGCCGGAGGCGGGCATTCGTATCAACACCGTGCGCGTGTCTTCCTTTGTCGAACTGGATACCGTGCATTTCAAACATGTTCGTTTCGAAGAAGCGGACAGGAAAAAAATAGCGGCGCCGAAACCGGTTGCGCGGCGGGAATGCCATTTCCCGGGCCATGCGAGTGGGCTGGAAACGGCGATTTATAAGGCAGAGCAGTTTGAACCGGGGATGGTGATCGAGGCCCCGGCCGTCGTGATCGCGCCGACGACGACATATCTTGTCGAACCCGGCTGGCGTCTGACGGCAAGCGAGCAGGGTGCCATCTGGCTTACCCGGGTGAAATAGAGGTCGCTCTCTGAGAGCAGGGATAGAACAATGAACAAGCAAGTGAAACCGGATACGCCGTCACGCGAAGAGGAATTGATCTCGGAATTCCTTGAGAAGACGACGCTGTTTCTGGGTCCGGATCCGGAAATTATGGCGGATCACGATATTTCACCACGCACGGCCCATGAGGAACGCGCCGTGAACGCGGTTACGGACGACGCACTGCTGGCGGTTGTGCGCGACCGCATGCAGGTCGCGGCGAACGAATGCTATGAAATGCTTGAACAGATGGGGGCGGCCCCGGGCGCAAAATGGGGCGACCTCATTAGCGGTATTTATACGGCAAGTGGCGATCTGGCCATTACCAGCACCGGCGGTGTCCTGGTTTTTTCCGCCCTGGTGCATCATCCGATCAAGTTCATCTGCAAATATTGGACAAAGGACCCGACGGTCGGCGTGCGTGAAGGGGATGGCTTCATCCACAACGATGCCCGCTATGGGAACATTCACAACACCGATCAAAGCATGCTTCTGCCCATCTTTCACGAGGGCGAATTGATCGCATGGGCCGGTGCGACTGTCCACGAAGGTGAGAATGGCGCGATTGAGCCTGGCGGCATGCCGTCGCTTGCCGAATCGCCCTATGACGAAGGGCTGAAGATGTCGCCTTTCAAGGTGGTCGAGAATTTTCAGCTAAAGAAAGACCTCGTCACCTTTCTGCAGAATTCCGTGCGCGAGCCGAAGCTGCAATACGAAGATATGAAAGTAAAACTTTTTTGCTGCCGCCGTATCGAACAGCGGATCAAGGAAGCGATTGCGGAATATGGGATCGAGCCGGTCATCGCGGCCTTGCGGCGCAACATGGAAGACCCAAAAGAAGAGGTCAAAAAACGAATTCGGGAATGGCCGGATGGAACGGTGCGGGCAATCTCTTATGCTGACAGCACGCTTCGCGAAAATCTGATCGTGAAGATCAACCTCGAAGTGCGGAAGGAAGGGGAAAAGTTGATTCTCGATTTCCGGGGGTCGAGCCCGGAATTCCTGAACCGCGCTAACAATACCGTGGTGTCTTCCTTGAAGGGCATGCTGGCGCAGCTGTTTCTGACATTTGTCTGGCCGGACCTGCCGCGAAACCAGGCGGTGTTTGCACCCATCGATATCATCGTCGATCCGCGATCGACATTGAACTCGTCTTACGAAGTGCCAAATGCCGAAAGCATGATGACCTTCTTTCCGGCGTTCTCCGCTGCGCAGCTGGCGGTGGCGAAATTTCTTTATAGTTCGCCCTTCAAGGCAACGCGGGTGATCGCGCCCTGGTACAACATGATCAACACCTTCATCTATGGCGGCACCACCCAGCATGGCGAGATGGTTGGCAATTTATGCGCGGATCTAAACGGCATGGGCGGTGGCGCACGCATTGACCGTGATGGCGAAAACGCCATTGCGCCCATCTTTGCGACGATGTCGGACATCGGCGAACAGGAACTGAATGAAGAAGAGGTGCCGTTTATTCAGTTGGTTTCGAAGAAGCTGATGCGCGACAATCAGGGTTTTGGAAAATTCCGGGGCGGCATGGGTTACGAGATGATGGCGGCGACGCGGGGCAGTCCCTTCTGGGGATTTATGGTCTGCTGCATCGGTTCAAAAATGCCGAATGTGCAAGGGCTGTTCGGAGGCTATGGCTGCGCGACCTATCCGCTTTGCAAGGTGAAAGGAACGAACACTTACGAGATCATGGCAAGCGATCCGGAAAAGTTCGACTTTTCCATCGAAAGCGTCATGAACAAGCGTCGCTTTAAGGGGGCCAGCTACAGCACTCATCACATGGGCTTGCAGTTCGAACTGGCGCAGGAAGGCGAACTTTACATGATTACCCAGGGGTCCGGGGGCGGTTACGGCGATGTGCTGGAGCGCGACCCCGACCTGGTCATCAAGGATGTCGAGGCGGATTATATTTCCGACCACACGGCGAGAAAAATCTACCACGTCGTTTATGACTCCGAGACGCTGGCGATCGACGTTGCGGCGACGGAGAAGGCGCGCGAAAAGGAACGCGCGGCGCGCAAGAAACGCGGTGTGCCCTTCAAAAAATTCATCAAAAAATGGTCGAAAAAAGAACCGCCTGCGCACCTGCCTTATTATGGCTGCTGGGGTCCGGACCGGAGCGTGATTTACGGCGGCTCGGCGGATGTGAAGATGTCTGCAGATGCAATACAGCCAATCATGATGCCGAACCCAAAGGACGTGCGTATTTCCGAGCTGGAAACGCAACTCGCCAAACTTGAGCGCAAGGTGCAGCGCGCGGAAGCGCCGAAAAAGGCCAAACGGGCCAAGCCAAAAGCCAAGGCGAAAGCCAAGGCAAAGGCAAAGGCAAAGGGGAAGAAGCCGAAAGGAAGATGGGCAAAGTGAGTGCTGCGCTCGCCGAAGCTTTGAGCGGAAAGCTCTGGATTGATTCGCTTGCTTATGGAAAACGGCTTTTCCTGAACCCGGACGAAGACCCCTGGGCCGACCCTACCCGTTTTGTGTGGTTGGTGGGGCAGGGGCAGGCGCTTCTTGGTTCGGATGTCCTCGGCCTGAGGCTGGAGGATGCCTATGGCGCGTTGCTTGCCCGGCAACCGGACGTCCTTGGCGAGGCGGCGGGCCGCAGTGCCGGTGCCATCCTTCGGGCCCTTTTTCGCGAGGAGACGGAAAGGGCGCGGATCGGTGAAATTCTTACCGCCCTTCGCGGCACCTATCGGGAATTGCCCCTTGTCCTTCAGATGCCATCGCCATCGGCCTGGGTGGAATGGGTCTGGGGCCTTGGCCTTGGCAAACCCCCAGGAAAATCCGCAAAGACACCGGACACGGACGAAATCGAGGCCGTCGCCATGTACCTTGCGGACATGCTGCGCGCCTTTGCCGATTGCGGCGTTGACGGCATTTTGTTGCGGGAAAATTCAGGGGAGGGGCTTGGCGAACGCTTTTCCCTCTACCAGCCGGTCGTAAACGTCGCCCATCACTATCGCTGGTCTTTGGGATTGGACGTTCCGGGAAAGGGGGGTGGCGGCGATCTGCCACAGGCGGATTCCGGGCTGGATTTATGCATCCTTGACGCCAAGGCTACGTCGAAGGCGGACATGCCACTTGGGCTTCGGGTTCCGTTGGGTTATTGGAAGGCCGGCAAGACGCCGCCACCCATGGGCGCCTGCGGCTTTCGCTTTGCGGAGATTCCGGCGGATGGTGTGCCTGAAACCGTGCTTACCCAGGTAAAGGCGCTACGTTAAGGGAGAAATCGCCAGCTTTTTCTTTCGCCGTTGAAGCGGCCTTTGCGTTAGGCGTGGGCTGCTTTTTTTACCGCCGCCGTGATGCGGTCCTGGGTTTTGGTCTCTAGATAAGGGTGCATGGGAAGGCTCAGCACTTCCTTGGCGAGACGCTCGGCAACCGGCAGATTTTTTACCCGCGGGAAGGCGTCATAGGCCGCCTGCAGGTGAAGTGGTTTTGGATAATAAATCGCGGTCGGGATGCCTTGCGCGCGCAGTTCCGAAGACATGGCTTCCCGATTTAATCCTTTAAGCCGGATTGTGTATTGCGCCCAGGCGGAGGTGCGGTCGCCTTGTACCATGGGCGTAATAACGGTCTCGGAAAGGGCTTCGGAATAGCGCTGTGCAACTTGGTTGCGCGTTTCAATCTCATCCTGAAAAATCGCAAGTTTTGGAAGCAGGATTGCCGCCTGAAGCGTATCAAGGCGGCTGTTCATACCAATTCGTGTGTAGTCATATTGTGCTGTGCCAATGCCATGGACATGGATCGCGCGCAGAATGTCGGCCGTCGCGTCGTCATCGGTAAACAGCATCCCGCCATCGCCATAACAGCCCAAAGGCTTTGCTGGGAAAAAGCTGGTCGTTGTGATTGGCGCCAGAGTGCCGACGCGTTTGCCGTGCAGGGTTGCGCCGAAGGATTGGGCGGCGTCTGCGATGACAACCATGCCATGTTCGGCGGCAACGGCGTGGATGGCTTCGTAATCCGCCGGCTGGCCGAAAAGATCGACGGCGATGATGGCGGCAGGGCGGAGCCCATTTTTTTTTGCGGTTTCGATGGCCTCTGCGAGCTGGGCTACGTCAAGATTGAAATTGTCCTCGGCGATATCGACAAAAACGGGGGTTGCGCCCAGAAGGGCTGGCGCCTCCGCCGTTGCAGCAAAGGTGAATGTCGGAACGAAAACGGCATCCTTCTGTCCAATGCCAGATGCCATCAGGGCAAGGGACAGGGCGTCCGTTCCATTCGCACAGGCGATTGCATGTCTGGCACCTGCGAATTCTGCGGCTTTTGTTTCAAACTCGGCGACCTCCGGGCCCAGGACAAATTTTCCATGGTGCAGGACCTTTGCGATGGCGGCGTCAAGTTTATCGCGCAACCGGTCGCGTTGCGCCTTCAGGTCGATAAAAGGAATTGGTTCGGAATTTGATTGGGCAGATAAGGCAGTCATTTTTTTCCTTATGTCGAAACGTCGAAACGTCGAAGCGTCAGGCGGCGTCGACGGCCTCAATCGGGACGGTGATACGTATTTCACGTCCCAATAGATTCAACAACAGCACAACCCGCTGGTCGGCGGTCATTCGTTCATAAATTCCAACCCGTTCGGTGAAGGCGCCTTCGACGAGGCGCAGTTTCGTGCCGCGCTCAAGGTGGACCAGACTGGCCGGTGTCAGCAGGCCGCCTGGACGTTCCTGGCTTTGCAGGTCTTTGACCGTGCCTTCCGGTACCGGGGTGGGGCGATCGCCGTTTGCAAGCAGCCGTTCAATCCCGACCGTGCTGTTGATGGCGCGCCAGCGCGTATGGCTCAGGTCCATTTGTACGAAGAGGTAACGCGGGAAGAGGGGGACGATGACCCGTTCTTCCCGCCGGGCGTGCCGACGCGTTTTGGCAAAACGGGGCAGATAGACGTCAAAGCCCTGGCGGCGGAGATGTGCCGTGGCCTTTGCCTCGGCATGGGCGTGGGTGCGTGCGACAAACCAGTGTTTCATTCCATGGTCTCCGCTTTTTGCACATCGCTTTCGCGGGTGCCGTTTTCGCGGGTGATGTGCAACAGCGTCGGTGTCAGCAGGCGCACCGGGTCGAATTTGGCCCGCAAGGCGTCGAAGGTCGTCTGGGGATTTTGGATGTCGGTAATGAGAACAGCATCCAGGGCCGGGATGTCGTCAAGGCGGGCGACCACTGGAAGCCCTGCAATTTCCTTTTCGTTGCGGCCAGGCGCTAGGATAGCGACCAGTTCAATATCGATTTCGCGGGCCGCAAGGGTTGCAATTTCTGCAAGTTCTCCTGTGCCAGACAGCGCGATGCGTCGCCAGCCACGGGCCTCTGCGGCGCGCAGCGTACGTCGGCATTCCGACTGGGCATTGCGGAAAAACTCGAAGGAATGTGAAAGATATTCGGCGGTTAAGCGGGACTTTTCGCTAAAACCTTTCGGCGTCAGGTAATAGGCATAACGCCGTGCTGGGGCCTTGGTCATCTTGACCAGGCCCTTGCGAACGCAGCGTTTGAGGTAACTGTTTGCCAGCCCGACTGCAACGCCGAGGCGCAGGGCCAGTCGACGTTGGGACATATGTTCGACCGTCTCGACGCTGCTGAGCAGTTCAAGGGTCGTCAAGGTCGTTGCCGGGTTCTGGCCGGGCTTTCCAGCCTTCGTCAGCCCCTCCATCCGTTGCCTCCTCGGCAATGTTCACATCATGAACAACTATTTGTTCAGAGCATGAATGTCAACCGATAGCTGGAATAGAAATCAAACAGCTAGCAAGGATTCAAGCCGGTGATTTGACCCATGGATGGGGACAGGATAGAAGCTGCGAAGGTGGAATTCTGGAATTTACAAGGAAAATTTGTGAAATCGGTTTCTAAAATTTCCGTTCTCGGACTTGGTTATGTGGGCTTGCCGCTGGCCGTTGTCCTTGCCAGACATTTCCGAGTTACAGGCTATGACCTTGATTCTTCACGTGTTTCTGAAATCCGTGCCGGCCAGGACCGGACCCGCGAGGTGTCGGCGGCGGCGCTGGCGGATTCTGCCCTGGTGCTTACGGACAAGATCGAGGATCTAAAAGGGACGGAATTTTTCATCGTTGCCGTGCCGACGCCGGTGGATGGAACAAACCGGCCGGACCTTGCGGCGCTTCGCTCCGCATCCCGTCAGGTGGGCTCGGTGCTTACGAAAGGGGCCGTTGTCGTCTATGAAAGCACGGTCTATCCGGGCGTGACCGAGGATGTTTGCGGGCCGATTCTGGAGGAGGCTTCCGGGCTTCGTTGCGGGGTTGATTTTCATCTTGGCTATTCGCCGGAGCGGATCAACCCGGGAGACAAGGAACACAGCCTTGAACGTATCACGAAGGTTGTCGCCGGCCAGACACCTGACGTTTCGGCGCTCTTAAAAGAAGTCTATGGGACGTTGAACAATGGCAACATCTTTGTCGCTCACGATATCCGTACGGCGGAGGCGGCCAAGGTTATCGAAAACGCGCAACGCGACATCAACATCGCTTTTATTAACGAAGTAACGGAAATTTTCGGGAAACTTGGGATTTCCGTTCATGACGTTCTGGATGCGGCGCGGACGAAATGGAATTTCCTCGATTTTCAGCCGGGGCTTGTTGGTGGCCACTGCATCGGGGTCGATCCTTTCTACCTTGCCTATTGTTCAAAAGAGATGGGCCACGACCCTGAAATTATCCTTGCCGGGCGGCGGATCAACGATGCGATGGGCACCAGTCTTGCCGGGCGCATTGGCACCGTCATTGACGAGGCCTTTCCAGGAGAGACATCGACGCGCCTTCTCGTTCTTGGCATGACCTTCAAGGAAAATGTGCCAGATCTTCGCAATACGAAGGTCATCGACCTTATTCGCGCCCTAGAAGCCCGCGGCCATCAGGTGGATGTGCATGATGTCTGCGCGGACCCGGCGGAAGCCAGGCGCAGTTACGAAATTGACCTTCTTCCCTCTCTGGAAGGGGGCGGGCCTTATCACGCGCTGGTCGGTGCGGTGCCTCATGGCCTTTACCGTGACTTTACGGACGTGTCTTTTCGGTCCCTGCTGCATCCGGGCGGGGTGGTGGCAGATATTAAAGGCATGTGGCGCGCGCTCACGCTTCCGGAAAATTTACGGCGCTGGCAGTTGTAATCGGCCCCGGCGGGCGGGATCACGTTCCGGTCCCGCAAAAATCAAGCATTTGTTACTTGAACGTATCCGCAGTTTGCCCTAGGTGTTTTGCCCTAGGTATCAGGAAAATTACCGTTCTTCGCCAAAAGGTTGTTTGGGGTCATCGTGCGCCCCTGGTGGGCTGCGGCCGATTGGGGACAGCCGATTGGGGACAGGGGAAATGTGCAATCAATGGCACCGATGATTGAAATTCTGGGTCTGACGCGGCGCTTCGGCATGTTTACCGCCGTTGACGATATTTCTTTCGAGGTGCCACGTGGGGAGGTCCTGGGTTTTCTGGGTCCAAACGGTGCCGGCAAATCCACAACCATGCGCATGATTGTTGGTTTTCTTCGCCCCACGGCGGGGACCGTGCGGATTGGTGGTTTTGATATTCTCAAGCAGCCGATCAAGGCGAAGGAACTGATCGGCTATATGCCGGAAGGCGTGCCGGGTTACCCGGACATGATGCCTCGCGGCTTTCTGAATTTCGCGGCCAGCATCCGGGGTCTGCGGGGCAAAGAGAAACGCCGTGCGGTGGATGGGGCAATCGCGAAATTGGGGCTTGAGCCGGTGCTGAACCAGCCAATCGAGACCCTGTCGAAAGGGTTTCGCCGCCGTGTCGGTGTTGCCCAGGCGATTTTGCACAATCCGCCCGTTCTTATTCTGGACGAGCCGACGGATGGGCTGGATCCCAACCAAAAATATCAGGTGCGAACGTTGATCCGCGAAATGGCGGCGGATAAGGCGATCATTATCTCCACCCATATCCTTGAGGAAGTGAACGCCGTTTGCGATCGCGCAATTATTATTGACCACGGCAAGGTTGTTGCCGATGGCACGCCAAGCGAACTGGAATCGCGGTCAAAATATCACAACGCCGTGACCATTTCGGTCGGCATGGATGCGGCCAAAGAGATAGAAAAGGTGTTGAAGGCGTTGCCGCGGGTGGCGCGCGTCGAGGCCGGTGCCAAAGAAAATGGCGTGCAGGATTATATGGTTTTCCCGAAGGGTGGCGCTGCGATTGTCAGGGAAGTGAGCGACCTTGCGCGGGATCGTGGCTGGCGGGTGGAAGAGCTTTACGCCGAGCGGGGGCATCTTGATGAAGTTTTCCGCAGTTTAACGATTGGCGACGCCGTTGCCACGGAACAGCGAGAGAAAGGCGGCCGCGCGCGCGCATGAGAAAAACATTCATCATTATGAATCGAGAACTGGCGAGCTATTTTGCGACGCCGCTTGCCTATGTTTTCATCGTTATTTTCCTGTTTCTTGCTGGGGTCTTCACCTTTTACTTTGGGCTCTTCATCGAACGGGATCATGCGGACCTTCGTTCCTTTTTTGAATTTCACCCCTGGCTCTACCTTTTTTTGATGCCGGCCATTTCGATGCGGCTTTGGGCGGAGGAGCGGAAATCAGGGACGATCGAGTTTCTGATGTCGCTGCCAGTTCCCTTTGGTGCCACTGTTTTGGGAAAGTTTCTGGCGGCCTGGGCGTTCACCGCCATTGCCCTATCGCTGACGTTTCCCATGTGGCTGACCGTCAATTATCTTGGCAATCCGGATAATGGGGTAATTCTTGCCGGCTATGTTGGTTCTCTCGTGATGGCGGGAGGCTATCTGGCGATCAGTTCCTGCATTTCAGCGATTACGAAAAATCAGATCATCGCTTTTGTTACCGGGGTCGTCGTGTGTTTCATCTTCACGATCGCCGGCCAAGGCCTTGTGACAGACTTCTTTGGGGCGTTTGCACCGCAATGGGTGGTCAATCTGATTGCGTCCTTCAGCTTTTCTACCCATTTCGACGCCATCATCGAGGGCGTGATCGATGTTCGCGACATCATCTATTTTTTGACCCTGATCGCATTTTTTCTTTATGCGAACGCGGTCGTCATTGAATTCAAGAAAGCGAGTTAGGGCTTAAAATGAAACATGGGCTTCTAACCATTGGCGGTGTGATCATTGCAGCCGTTCTTTTCTTCGCCATCAATGCCATTACGAATGTTGCGTGGAAGACGGCCCGTTTCGATTTTACGGAAGACAAGCTTTACACGCTTTCTCCGACCACCCGCACCGTGATGGACAACCTTGATCGGAAGGTTGTGCTGCGTCTCTATTATTCAAAGACAATGGCCGATGCGGTGCCGGAAATCCGCACCTATGCGAAACGCGTTGAAGAACTTCTTGAAGAATATGTCGCGCGTTCGAATGGCCTTCTTAGCCTGGAAATCATTGATCCCGAGCCGTTTACCGAAAAAGAGGATCTGGCCCTGAAAGACGGGGTTCAGGGCGTGCCGCTGGACGAAACCGGTGCACAGTTCTTTTTCGGGCTTTATGGCGTGGCCGGCAGGGACGCGAAGGGAGAAGGTGGAACGGCGGATGTCATTCCTTTCTTCCAGCTGGGAAAAGAGCAGTTTCTTGAATATGACATTACCCAGATGATTCATAGCCTGGGTCGGGAAAAGAAGCCGATCGTCGGTGTGATCGGGAAGCTTCCCTTAAAGCATGGCGCCGTTACCTTTGCGGCCGTGAAGCGTGGCCAGTCGAAGCCTTATGCCATCCTTGGGGAGATGCAAAAATTCTTCGATGTGAAATTCATTGAGGATATGCGTGAGATCAGTGGTGCCGATTTGCTGATGATTGTTCATCCTCGTGGGTTGAGCGATCGCGCCCTTTATTTTATCGATCAATATGTCCTTCGCGGTGGTCGTACCCTGGTTTTCGTTGACCCGTTTGCAGAGTTTGGAACGCCGCCGACAAAGTTCGGGGAACTTCCATCCATGACGGACCGGGGATCAAACCTGGAAAAGCTGTTTGATAAATGGGGGATTCAATACGACGTTAATCGGTTTGTTGGGGATCGCCGCAACGCCGAAACGGGTACGACCGGTTTTGAGATCAATCAAAAAGCAAATGAGGAAGTTGTCCGTTATCTGCCATGGTTCAAGCTTGGCATGGACAATCTGAACCAGAAAGACCCGGTCACGAGTGGGCTTGAAACCATCGATTTTGCCACGGCTGGTGCCCTGCGACTGAAGGCTGGTGCTACGACGACCTTTACGCCTTTAATCGTCAGCTCGCAGGATTCCATGCTGATCGAGACGAAGGATCTGGTTGGCAATCTCGATCCAGAAAAATTTCTCCGCGATTTCAAAGCCAGTGGTGAGAATTTTGTTCTGGCGGCTCGTATTACGGGCCCCGTGAAGACGGCTTTCCCGAACGGTCCGCCGGTGGTTGTCCTTCCAAAAGCAAAGGAAGGGGCGGCAAAGGCTGGTGAGAAAGACAAAAAGCAGCCGAAGATGCCGACCGAGGAAGAACTTGAAAAATGGACCTATCCGCCGATTGAAAAATCGACGCAGCCGATCAATGTGATCGTCGTTGCGGATACGGACATGCTGCACAACAACCGGTGGACGCTGGTCGGTGATTTCTATGGGCATCAGACCCACACGCCGATTGCTTCGAATGGCGAATTCACCATCAATGCGCTTGAAAATCTCAGCGGCACCGAGGATATGATTTCACTTCGCAGCCGGGGAACGTCTTACCGTCCTTTCATTCGGTTGCAGCGCCTTGCTCAGGATGCCGAAGAGCGTTATCGCAGCCACGCAAAAGAGCTCGATGATTTGATTGTGGCGGCGGATATGGAGGTGAAGAACCTTCAGAGCCAGAACGTGTATGAAAAAGAAAGTGCGAAAGTGGTTGAGCGGCTGGAAATGATTAAGGCCATCAATCAGCAGAAATTCCAGGCTCGTAAAGAGCAGCGCAAAGTTCAGAGAAAGCTGCGCGAGGACATTGATTCCCTGGTTGGGACGCTTCGATTCGTCAACATCGCCTTTATGGCGATTCTGATCGGATTGCTGGCGTTCGGTGTTGGCATTTATCGTTATTTCAGGCACGGCACACGCTGGACGGCAAAAAAAATCACCGCTTCATCCTGACCCCGGCCTTCATTCATTTTGCGTGCGGGGTGCCCCCTGCTACACTTTTTCCCTCGCTTTGCTAGGCGAGGCTTGGGGTATCAGAGGGCGTGATGGCGAAAAAATGCACGGCAGCAGCACGTATAACGCCAGTTCTTCTGTCTGGGGGGATTGGCACACGTTTGTGGCCGCTCTCGCGGGCATCCTATCCAAAACAACTTTACCCACTGCTTGGCGATCGGAGCTTGCTGCAGGAAACGGCGTTGCGGGTGCAAGATGCGGCGCTTTTTGTGCCACCATTGATCATTGGGGCCGATGCGCACCGGTTTGCCATTGCCGAACAATTGCGCGTCCTCGACCTTGTGCCACGGCGCATTGTGTTGGAGCCGGAAGGCCGCAACACAGCGCCTGCCATCGCGGTTGCGGCTTTTCTTGCCCTGCAGGACGATGCGGACGCCCTTCTTCTGGTGTTGCCTTCCGACCACCTTGTTCGCGATCAAAAACATTTTCTTGAGGCGGTGGCGATTGCCAGGAAAGCCGCCGAAGGCGGCAGCCTTGTTACATTTGGCATCGTTCCAACCGCGCCGGAAACCGGTTATGGCTATATTCAGCGAGGCCAATTGCTGAAAGAGGGCGCGGCCTGTTTCGAAATTGCCCTTTTTGTCGAGAAGCCGGATCGGCAGACTGCGGAAAAGTTCCTCGCCAAAGGCGATATGTACTGGAACAGTGGCATGTTCCTTTTTCGCGCGGACCGCTTCCTTGAAGAACTTGACCTGTGGCAGCCAGATATCATCACAGCGGCGCGCAAGGCGGTGGATGGGGCCCGCATGGACTTTGATTTTCTGCGCCTGGACCGGGAAGCGTTCATCGCCTCGCCCTCTGTTTCCATCGATTATGCGGTGATGGAACGGACGTCTGCGGCGGTGGTTGTTCCAACCGACATGGGCTGGAGCGACGTTGGTTCGTGGACGGCGCTGCAGGCAGTTGAAACGCCGGACGCCAAGGGAACGGTGCAAATCGGTGACGTGTTCGCAGAGGACGTCCGTAACGCGTATCTTCGCAGTGAAGGGCCGCTTCTTGCCGTGCTTGGGGTGGAAAACGTGGTCGTCGTTGCAACGAAAGACGCGGTTCTCGTCATTGACCGTGACCGCGCCCAGGAGGTCAAGGCGATCGTCGAGAAATTAAAGGCAGCGGGGCGCGAAGAAATTGAACAGCATCTGGTCGTTCATCGGCCATGGGGAAGCTATCAGCGCATTGATTCCGGTGAACGCTTTCAAGTGAAGCGCATCACGGTCGGTGCTGGCAAAAAGCTTTCCCTTCAGAAACACCGGCATCGGGCGGAACATTGGGTGGTTGTGAACGGTACGGCTCTGGTGACACGGGGGGGGGAATCTTTTTTGCTTAGAGAGAACGAGTCGACGTACATTCCGGCTGGGACCGTCCACCGCCTTGAGAACGCCACCGACGAGCCGCTTCACCTGATTGAGGTTCAGTCCGGAAGCTACCTTGGGGAAGACGATATCGTTCGCATCGACGACATCTATGGACGTGTGGATGGTGGCGAAGACGAGACGTGAGCCGTCGATTGTAGGAAATCCGGCTCGCAGGAGAGGAAAATTTTATGTGCAGGGAATGTGGGGATCATGGCGGATAAGATTGCACTGATTACCGGGGTTACCGGTCAGGATGGCGCCTATTTGGCGGAGCTTCTTCTCGGGAAAGGCTATGTCGTTCACGGTGTGAAGCGACGCTCTTCCTCTTTTAACACCGGGCGCATCGATCATCTCTATCGGGATCCGCATGAAAGGGACGTACGGTTTTCACTTCATTATGGGGATATGGGGGATGCAACGAGCTTAATCCGTCTTGTCCAGGAAACGCAGCCGACGGAAATCTACAACCTCGCTGCCCAGAGCCACGTGCAGGTGAGTTTTGAGACGCCGGAATATACGGCAAACACCGATGCGCTTGGCGCACTTCGCCTGCTGGAGGCAATCCGGATTCTGGGCATGGAAAATCGCACCCGGTATTACCAGGCTTCAACCTCCGAGCTTTACGGCAAGGTTCAGGAGACGCCCCAGACGGAAACGACGCCGTTTTACCCGCGCAGCCCCTATGCCGCAGCAAAGCTCTACGCCTATTGGGTCACGGTGAACTATCGCGAGGCTTATGGGTTTCACGCTTCAAATGGGATTCTTTTCAACCATGAAGGACCGACGCGCGGCGAAACCTTCGTCACGCGAAAGATTACGCGTGCCGTCGCCGCCATCCATCATGGGCATCAGGATCAGCTGTTTCTTGGCAATCTGGATGCCAGGCGTGATTGGGGCCATGCCAGGGATTACGTCGAGGGCATGTGGCGCATTCTGCAACAGCCAGAGCCGGATGATTATGTCCTTGCAACCGGCGAGCAGCACAGCGTACGTGAATTTGTCGAGCTTTCCTTTCGTCATATTGGTCGTGAGATTGTCTGGAAGGGGGAAGGTCTGGAAGAGAAAGGAATCGATTCGAAAAGTGGCGAGACCCTAATCGAAATCGATTCACGTTATTTCCGCCCCACGGAAGTGGAAAGCCTGCTAGGCGACCCTTCGAAAGCGTATAAGAAACTTGGCTGGAAGCATCAGACACCTTTTACGGAATTGGTTCGTGAAATGATGGAAGCCGACATTAAAAATGTTTCCGAGGGACGGCGGTGATGTCACCTGCCGCGTGTTTTCCCCTCAAGGGTCGAAAGCTTTGGGTGGCCGGTCACCATGGGATGGTGGGCTCGGCGATCCTCCGCCGGCTGGTTGGTGAGGAATGCGAGATTCTTACGGCCTCTCATGCGGATCTGGACCTTACGCGTCAGGTCGATGTTGAAAATTGGCTGGGGCGGACAAAGCCGGACGCGATTTTTCTGGCTGCGGCACGTGTCGGCGGCATTCTGGCAAACGACACGCGGCCGGCGGATTTTATATACGACAATCTTGCCATTGAAACGAACGTCCTGAACGCGGCCTTCAAGACAGGCGTGAAGAAGCTTCTTTTTCTTGGGTCTTCCTGCATCTATCCAAAACTTGCGCCACAACCGATGCCAGAAGAGGCGTTGCTGGAAGGCCAGTTGGAGCCGACCAATCAATGGTATGCCATCGCAAAGATTGCCGGGCTTAAGATGGGGCAGGCTTACCGCCGTCAATATGGCGCGGATTTCATTTCAGCAATGCCGACAAATCTTTATGGTCCGGGCGACAATTTTGATCTTCTTTCCAGCCATGTCATTCCGGCATTGATTGCCAAGATGCACCGCGCCAAGGTCGAAGCTGCGGCTTCGGTGGAGATTTGGGGAACTGGAAAGCCGCGGCGTGAATTTCTTTTTGTCGATGATCTGGCGGATGCCCTGGTTTACCTTATGAAGGTTTATTCCGATGAGCTTCATATCAATGTGGGCACGGGCGTGGAGATTGCAATTTCTGACCTGGCGGCGCTGGTTGCAAAAACCGTCGGGTTTTCAGGAAATATTTTTTACGATACCGGAAAACCGGATGGCGCGCCCCGGAAGCTTCTCGACGTTCGACGCCTCAACGCACTTGGGTGGCAGGCAAAAATGTCTCTGGAAGAGGGATTGCGAAAAACCTATCAGTCCTATTTGAAGGAGACAGAAAGCTCTTCCGCGGCGGCTGGTTAAGCGACTTTTCTATAAAGCTTGGGCAGCAAATTGTCGAGATGAGGGGTTGCGTCGTATAATGAAGCCGTGATTGCGGCCAGAATGTGGACGGGGGTATGCGGCGAGGCAAGCGTTGACTCCGCCTGCAGAAAAAGTTGCTGAGTGCTCGTAATTTCGAAACGTATATGGGTGCGTGGCGGAAGTCCCTCAACGATCCCAAGAATTTCATCGCGGGCATTCGCACACTGCGCCGAATATGGAACAATCCCAAGATAGGCGCATAAGGTGATGTGGAGCATGCTTTTTTCGCGATGGGCCGTTACGCCGAAGGCGTGCTCCCGGTAGTGGAAGCCGAATTCAAAACTGGTCCAGATATCGCCATGGGTAATGCTGCCGTCTTGCGACAGTCGGATGGTGCCGACTTCGAGAGGAATCGTCTGGGTGTCCAGAACGTCGATGGACGGGGTTGCATCCTCGTTAGGCGAAAGTGGTATGAGCGAATTTTGTGGCAAGGCCCTGTTCTCCCTATTTGTATTCAACGTTTACATTTTGTTCTTAAAAAGGAGTAAAGTCCTCTGCCTTTCGGGTCCTGATGTGGGCGGGTAGATGCCATGGGGGAGGAGATTTCTTTCTTCCGGCGGAAGGATAGGTAGAGTTCTGGCATAAATCATGTGGCACGAAGATTTAAGAAAAGCATATAGCCTGCGCATCCACCGTGAGGGATGGCCATTTTTGGCCGTGTTCGCTCTTGCGGCTCTTTTGCTTGGCTCCTTTTACACGCCGCTTGGCTGGGTTGGGCTGGTGGCGACGGTCTGGTGTGGCTGGTTCTTTCGTAATCCCGACCGTGTTGTTCCAACACGCGAAGGCCTGGTGGTCAGTCCGGCAGATGGCGTTGTTCGCGCGATTCAATCCATTGTGCCGCCTCCGGAGTTTGGCTTGCCGGCAGAGACGCACACGCGGATCAGCATTTTTCTGGATATTTTTAATGTGCATGTAAACCGGGTTCCGATCGCTGGAACGGTCGCCGAGCTTGTCTACCGGCCGGGGAAATTCCTCAATGCCAGCCTGGATAAGGCGAGTGAGCTTAACGAACGCCAGGTCATTCGCATTACGACAGATACGGGAACGAATATTGGACTGTCCCAGATTGCAGGCCTCGTTGCCCGAAGAATAAAATGTGATCTGCAGCTGAATCAACAGGTCGTGACTGGCGAACGCTTTGGCATCATCCGCTTTGGAAGCCGGGCCGATATTTACCTTCCGCAACGGATTGCGCCGCTTGTTATTGTCGGGCAAAAGGTGCTTGGAGGCGAGACGGTGCTTGCCGACCTTCACTCTCAGGAGCCGGCACGGGCAGGAGAGCTCCGCTAGATGTTTCGTGAAAAGCGCGAACGCCTGAAAGGGCTCTCCTTTAATCGGATGGTGCCGAACATTCTCACGGTCCTGGCACTTTGCGCCGGTCTTACCGCCATCCGCTTTGGCTTTCAGGAACGGTGGGAAGCCGCTATCTTCGCCCTTTTTGTTGCTGCAATTTTTGACGGGCTGGATGGACGTATCGCCCGGCTTATGGGCGCGACGAGCGAATTCGGCGCGATGCTGGATTCCCTTTCCGACTTTTTAAGTTTCGGCGTTGCGCCAACCATTCTGCTTTATTTCTGGACGATGCAGCAATGGGGCGTGGTCGGTTGGGCGTTTGTGTTGCTCTATGGGGTTTGTTGTGCGCTAAGGCTGGCGCGGTTTAATACCCAGGACGGCGACGAGGGGGCGCCCTCCTGGTCCTATAATTTCTTTGTCGGCGTTCCTTCACCGGCCGCGGCGGCGCTTGTTCTGCTTCCAATGATGCTCAGTTTTGTCTTTGGGGATGACCTCTTGGGGCACCCGATTGCAAGCGCCGCGGTCCTGTTTTCCGTTTCAATCCTGATGATTAGCCGGGTGCCGACCTATTCCTTCAAGAACTTCAGGGTGCCCAACCGCTACGTGCTGCCGACCTTTCTTTTCGTCGGTCTGGTCGCCGCCTTTGTGGCAAGCGAGTATTGGGCAACGCTTTCGGCGCTCACCGTTCTTTACCTGGCCAGCATTCCGCTGAGCATGCGTTCGCATGCCGTCCTGAAACGCGAGACGGCGCGTCTCCAGGCGCAGGACGAGGATAATGGGGACAATGCCGGGGAAGAAAAGCCGCGTTAACCATGATAAAAGATGACTTTCCATCGTTAAAACCTTCCCATTTTGTGTTGCCTGTCTAAGGCTTCCTTAAGTTTTCCCTCTTAGCTTGTAGGTCTAAGGCACGCTGCCCGGCGAATATCCGCTGGGGGGCGGATTGGGCAGGCTTGGGAATGAGGTTGAGTCGGACATGCAGGTAAGGTTCCCTGCCATAATCGGAAAGCTGCCGGGTGGCGTTCTTGGTTGCGCCATCTTCGCCTTGACGGTTTCCGTGATAACGATAGTGGCTGTGTGGCTGCTCAACGGTCATCGTCATATAGGTGCCGAGGGACAGGTGCTTGTCGATACGATCAGCAAGATACAGCTTGAGATCTTCGTCGTTCTCGCCTGTCTGGTGGTTATCGGGGGGATGCTGTGGTTTCACCGCAGGGAAATAAGACGGCGGGACAAGGTTGAGAAAAGCATGGCGCTTGCGACGGACCGCGCGGAAGATACCGCCGAATCGAAGGCCCTTTTCCTTGCCAATATGAGCCATGAACTTCGCAGCCCGCTCAACGCGATCATAGGCTTTTCGGAGCTCATCAAGGGTGAGATCTTTGGAGAGACTAGGGCGGAATATAAAGAATATGCCGAGAATATCCACGAAAGTGGAACGCATCTTCTCGAGCTCATCAACGATATCCTCGACATGTCAAAGCTTGAGGCAGGCAAGGCACCCCTGGACGCGCGCGTGACGGACATCGCCAGCCTCGTCGAGGCCTGCCAACGGCTGGTGGGCATCCGTGCTGAAACAAAGGGGCTTGCCATGGTGGTGAAAGTGGATAAATCGCTTCCGCCCCTTTTTGCGGATGAGCGGAAGATTCGCCAGATCCTGATTAACCTGTTGACGAATGCCATCAAGTTCACGCCGACAGGTGGGCGTATTACGACCTCGGCACGACTGGACGTGAATGGCGATTTTCTTCTGGAAGTAAAGGACACCGGTATCGGTATTGCGCCGGAAAACCTCGAAAAGGTGCTGGAACCCTTTGGGCAAGTGGCCAGCGAATTGGGGCGCAAGCAGCAGGGAACGGGTCTTGGCTTGCCACTTACCAACGCCTTTGTGAAGTTGCATGGGGGGACGCTGACGGTCGAGAGCGCAATTGGCGAGGGGACAACGGTCACTGCCCGTTTTCCAGCCTCTCAGGTTATCGCATTAGAACAAAAGGTTCTTTCCTTCGCCAGGTAAGCTAGAGTGGGTCCAAGGCGATTGCTAAAATCGTCCACTCATCCAGCATATATCGAAGTGAAGTGACCTTGCCAAACGGTTCTTGCCCCGTCTGCGAGAGCGCAGACCGCACCGCCTACCATGCCTATAACGGCATGCAGTTTGTCCGTTGTGTGCGGTGCGATCTCGTTTATCTGGATCCGATGCCGACGCCGAAAGAAATTGCCGCCACGTATGACGGCTTTGTGGGCACGACGGATTACTTCAGGAAAGCAGACAAGAAAATTAAACGCTCACGCCGCCGTGCACGCCGACTCAAACGGTATGCGCAAGGCAATCGCTATCTCGATATAGGCTGCAACGGTGGATTTATGGTGGAGGCGGCGCGCCAAGTTGGGTTTGAAGCGGCTGGCATGGATCTCGACCCGGTTTCGATCGCTTATGCGCGTGAGCATTACGGAAAAAATACATATTTCCAGGGAACAATCGAAGCGCTCGCCGCTGTGGAAGCGGAAGCAGGGCGTGCCTTCGATGTGATTTATTGCAGTGAAGTCATTGAACATGTGCCCGAAATTCATTGTTTCGTGGCGGCCCTTGCCAGGCTTTTGAAGGTGGGCGGGATCGCGCAGATCACGACGCCGGATATCACCCATTGGCGCCGCCCGCGGAATCTTGAAAAATGGGACGCTTTCTGCCCTCCTGACCACTGCCTCTTTTTCAATCCAGCCAATATAAAGCAGCTTCTCGATGCGCATGGGCTTCGAATTTTTCGCAGGTTTCACTCTTGGAAACCTGGGATCAAGGTCATCGCGCGGAAGGTTTGATGACAGCCAGATGGCTGGTTAGGAAGACGGCGTGGCTGGGGGACCTGGATTCGAACCAGGGTCACTCGGGTCAGAGCCGAGAATTCTACCGCTAAACTATCCCCCAAACGCTCCGACCGATTCTCTAGCACGGCGTGCGCCGTTTGAATAGCCTGGCCGACAGGGCCGGACGTTTTGATCCGAAAGACGGTTTTGCGTCTGTTTTCGATATTGGCGGCGGCAGGACCGGGATAGTATGGGGCGTCTCAATGGGGGTGGTGGCCACCGGAGCGAGGGTTTTGCTTCGTTTTCCTTTGGCGTTGGGATGCTGGCTGAAAAATATGGAGCTAAAATAGATGGCGGCAAAGGGGAAAGGCGGCTCGGGTGGGCGGCGGCAGTTGACGACGCGGGTACGGACGGCCCGGGGACGGCGCGCCAGTTCGACCCGCTGGCTTCAGCGCCAGCTGAACGATCCCTACGTTGCCGAGGCGCAACATCGAGGCCTGCGTTCGAGGGCGGCCTTCAAATTGATGGAACTTGACGACCGGTTCCATTTTCTGGAGCCGGGAAAGCGGGTGGTTGACCTTGGTGCCGCCCCTGGAGGCTGGACCAAAGTCGCCGTGGCGCGCGTGCAGGGAAAGACGAAGAAGGGATGCGTTGTGGCGATCGATTACCTTGCCATGGACGCCGTTTCGGGGGCCAGTATCCTGGAACTAGATTTTCTGGATGCCTCCGCACCTGCCTGCATTTGTGAGGGTCTGGACGGGCCGGCCGATGTTGTGCTTTCGGACATGGCGGCCCCGGCAAGCGGGCATGCGTCGACCGATCATTTGCGCATCATCACCCTTTGCGAGGCGGCTCTCGATTTTGCCGAGGAAATCCTTGCCCCTGGCGGCACCTTTCTTGCCAAAGTGTTGAAAGGCGGTGCGGAAAAGGAGCTTTTGCTGCGGATGAAGAAATCGTTTCGCGTCGTGAAGCATGCGAAGCCTCCTGCCAGCCGCCCCGGTTCGGCGGAGAGTTACGTCATCGCCATGGGTTTTAAAGGCAGCGGTTTTAAAGGCAGCGGTCTTAAAGGGGCTGCTTCAAAGCCGCCTCAAGATGGGCCGGAAGCTCATGGATGGGAACCCGGGTAAGGTCCTTGTTGATCTCGGCGGTTGTTTTCTCGCGCGCGGTTTTTCCCAATGCCTTTCGCGATGCATCGAGGGTTTTTGACGGAGCGACCAGCACCAGGCGGTCGAAGGTCTCTTTTTGCGCAGCCTGATTAAGAATTTCCGCCATCTTTTTGGCGAACAGCTCTTTCTCGAATTCGTGCCAATCGACACGCGGCGCCATCGCATGGCGGCTGCCGTCAGCGATGTGCATCCTGGATGCGACTGGGTTTGTCCGTGCCGATATCGCGGGTGGGCTGGCGGCTTTGGTCGTCCTTTTCCGCCAGGACCGGCATGAGACCCATTCCCACGCTTCCCTGAAAAAAGATCCGGGCGCGGGCACCATTGGCTACCAATACCCATGTTTTCTCTGGTTTTTTTGGCATTTTGGGCCTTCTTTTGCAGGCACAAACCAAGCAGGTTTCTCTCGATTTTGCACAAGGCTTACCTGAGGGTGCTGAATAGCCTTGGCAAGACGCAAGGGATGATTATATTACCCGCCAACCAGCTTGGGAGAAGATATGCAGCTTAAGCTTGCACTTTCCTTTGACGACGTGTTGTTAAAACCTGCCGCATCAGAAGTTTTGCCGGCTGAAGTTGATACGAGCACGCAGCTTACTTCCACCATTCGCCTGAATATTCCCCTTCTTTCAGCCGCCATGGACACGGTGACGGAAAGTGCGATGGCCATCGCGATGGGGCAATTGGGTGGGCTTGGCATCGTTCACAAGAACATGGAAATCGAGCGCCAGGCCGAAGAAATCCGCAGAGTCAAAAAATTCGAATCCGGGATTGTCTTCGACCCCATCACAATTTCACCGGAACGCTCGCTTGCCGATGCTCTGAACCTGATGGCGGATCATCATATTTCTGGCATTCCCGTCGTTGAGGGTGAGACGCGCCGCCTTGTCGGTATTCTGACAAACCGGGATGTGCGTTTTGCCACAGATCCAGGCCAGCCGGTTTCCGAACTGATGACGAAAGAAGGCCTGATTACCATCCGCGAAAAAGTTGGTATGGGCGAGGCAAAACGCCTGCTTCACAAGCACCGGATCGAGAAATTGATCGTCGTCGATGACGACTATCGCTGCATCGGTTTGATTACCGTGAAGGACATCGAAAAAAGCCAGGCTTACCCAAATGCCAACAAGGATGCACAGGGACGACTTCGGGTTGGGGGCGCAACGGGCGTCGGCGATGCCGGCATCGCCCGGGCAGAGGCGTTGGCCGATGCGGGCGCCGATGCCGTCATTGTGGATACGGCCCATGGCCATTCCAGTGGCGTGTTGGAAACCGTCCGCCGCCTTCGTCAGTTTCCCAATGGGCCGGCGGTGATTGCCGGAAACGTTGCAACGGCGGATGGCGCGAAGGCGCTGATCGATGCCGGTGCGGATGCGGTGAAAATAGGCATCGGTCCCGGGTCGATTTGCACGACCCGCATCGTTGCCGGCGTTGGTGTGCCACAATTCACGGCCATCTGCGACGCTGCCGAGGTGTGTTTGGAACAGGGCATCGGGGTGATTGCCGATGGCGGCGTCCGTTTTTCCGGTGATTTGGCGAAGGCGTTGGCGGCGGGGGCTTCCGTTGCGATGATCGGCTCCATGCTTGCCGGAACGGATGAAAGCCCCGGCGAGGTGTTTCTCTATCAGGGGCGTTCCTACAAATCCTATCGTGGCATGGGTTCCGTTGCCGCCATGGCGCAAGGCTCGGCGGACCGCTATTTCCAGCAGGAAGTGGCCGATATGCTGAAACTGGTTCCAGAGGGAGTCGAAGGCCGGGTGCCCTATAAGGGGCCGGTCGCCGGAGTCGTCCATCAGCTTGTTGGTGGCCTTCGCGCGGCGATGGGCTACACCGGCAATGGAACGGTCGACGACATGCGCCGCAACTGCGAATTCTTGCGGGTTACATCAGGCGGTCAACGCGAAGGCCATGTGCACGATGTCACTATCACCCGCGAGGCGCCGAACTATCGGCAGAATGGCTAATCTCCGATCCTGCTTGCGTTCGGAAAAGAAAAGGGATGACGGGGCTTAACGCCATGACAGATCGTGTTCTTATTCTCGATTTCGGTTCCCAGGTAACCCAGTTGATTGCGCGTCGCGTTCGCGAAAGCGGGGTGTACAGCGAAATTCACCCCTTTCACATAGGCCGTGAGGCGATTTTGGCCTTCGCGCCGAAGGCGATCATCCTTTCCGGGGGGCCGGCTTCCGTTACCGGATTTGAAGCGCCCCAGGCGGATCCAGTTGTTTTTGAGCTTGGCGTGCCGGTGCTTGGGATCTGTTATGGCGAACAGGTGATGTGCGCCCAGTTGGGTGGCGAGGTGGCGACGTCAGAGCATCGGGAATTCGGCCGCGCCTTTCTGGAAATCACCGAGGGCTGCGCGCTTTTCGAAGGCCTCTGGGAAAATGGGGCCACCGAACAGGTGTGGATGAGCCA